>QNAF01000144.1 GCA_003641405.1 Candidatus Zixiibacteriota bacterium
CCAAGAACGGTCGCCATGTGCATGTCATGTCCGCAGGCATGCATCTTTCCATCCACCTTTGATGCGAACGGCAAGCCGGTTCTTTCGGGCACCGGAATAGCGTCAATATCGGACCGGATAGCTACTGTCGGGCCGCCTGACTTGCCCCTGATTTTCGCCAAAACACCTGTTTTTATCTTCAGGGGAAGGAGCTTGAGTTTGAGTCGCTTCAACTCCTTTCTCAAGAAAGCAGTCGTATCGAATTCTTCGTTGGATAACTCAGGATACCGATGCAGGTGGCGTCGCCATTTTATCTGTGTCTTATGGAGTTTCCGAACCTTCTCGATGATCTCTTTGTGCCAAGTGTCCGATACAGGCATATTGGCTTTTCCCTTTCCATTCGAATGCATAGCTAACATGGAATGTACTCAAACCGATAAGCCCCGACAAGTAATGTGATAAGCACTGTGCATCCAATGCTTGACAATAGAGCCGCAGCAGGCCGTATTGGGTGCAGCTTTAAGAGCTTGTTGAAAAACTGTCCGCATACGGTGGCGTCAGGTGTCCCTGCCTGACGCCCGTCCGGACATGGACATCTGGAAATAGTGGCTTGTTCAATAAGCCCTTAAACAAGGGGTAGTGTGTGGGCACTGCTTGAATGACAGGGTAACGTTGGGGTAACAAATGCGTAAGTATGCTGCTGTTCTACTGTCGAGACAGCCATTACGACCGACAGGTCGATCCGCCTGGGTGCGCCAATCGACGGCTGCTGTGCAGTGGTTGGCCGAGCAGGGCTATGGGCTGGCCGCGTCAACTGGAATGCAGACCTGGGAGCTGCTCTTAGCACTCGGTTCCACTCACAAGATACCGCTGAAACTGTACGTACCTGCGGAATCCACAGATGACGTAACGCGTCTGTGTGAGCGGACGACTGAGGGCTTTGCTCTGAATCCATCGTTGACGGAGTACGTGCCGGTCGTTTCTTCGGACAGCAGGAAAGAGCGCGACCGATTGATTATTGAACAAGCCGATTTGCTGGTTCCGATTTCGCTCAGAGAGGGCGGGCGAATTGATACCCTGCTTGCGGAAGCCGCTGAACGCGGACAGGATGTCTGCCGGAAGTTCGAGACCCCCTGGCAGAAACGGCAGGAATCGCTGAAGCTGGACACAGAACATCTTGGAAACAATCCTGAGCTATCGCTCCTCCGGGATCAGTACATTACACACTGGACCAGGGCGACTAACTCAGCCTGGCCAGATGAACGACCAATTGATTTCTATAATGCTGTGATCCAGTCAAGTACCTGGGCTCGCTCCGGATTTGAGACACTTCGTAGAATCACAGGCACTCGCACTCTTATCGGTTCTTCCCGTAACATGCCGGATCGAATAGTCACTGTTGCGTTCTCAAGCCTGTCCCCGATGCAAGTGATCCCGCTTATGACGTGGCGAGCACGACACTGCCAGATGTCGTTTGAGCCGTACGGAATCGGGATTGATCGAAAGATTGCCGAGGATCTGGGAATTGAGCCCGTGAAGTACTTCCGCGCAGGACTGAAAAGCGCCACGCCTGAAGGCGAGAGGTGGCTCTGGCAATCCATAGGAAAAATCACGGACTGGCGGGCAGAGAATGAACATCGCCACAAGGGTAACCTGGATTTGTCGGGTGTGTCCCCGGACAGCATTGTTCTGTTCTGTCACACATCCCAGGAAGCTTCGATTCTCAGAGAGCAGTTTCCGTTTAGAGTCATCTTGTTTAACTAATAGCGAACGAGACTATCAGGCTGCTTGAAAAAGCCCTTCTATCCATTTGGGTCGCGCACAGCTTGCGGACGGGTGGCCCGCCCCTTGGGGCTTGTTGAGAAACCCCATAGCAGCGTTGTGTCGGGTCCTGATTTCCCGCCTGGGCGGGAGATTGTGACCCGACACGTAACATCATGTCACATAACAGAGTCAGGTCTCATCCCGCCTTGGGTGGGAAAGGACCTGACTCAACTCAGGGGAATGACTTTATCAACAAGCCCTTGTGGTTGGAGCAGGGTTTGAAGTTTCTGAACTAATAGTGTTTCGCTAAACTGAACGCCATGTATCGACTATTTGTTGCTATCGACTTGCCTGATCTTGTGACTCGGCGCCTGATAGATATTTGCTACGGGTTACCGGGTGCGAAGTGGGTTGATGAGACGAGATTACATATTACACTGAAGTTCATTGGCGAAGTGGACGGGGCCGTTTTCCAAGATGCCCAGGAAGCGCTTGCTACGGTTCAGGTTAAGGGGTTCGACCTGACCCTGAAAGGAATCGGTTTCTTCCCGCTGCGAAGAACACCAGAGACCCTTTGGGTGGGGGTGGAGAAAAGCGATCTGCTGTCGCGACTCAGGAACAGGGTGGAATCGGCCCTGAAACAGGTCGGATTGCCAAGCGAGGGACGCAAGTTCACCCCGCACGTGGCTCTCGCCAGGCTCAAAGGAACGCCCCCGGAAAGAGTGGCCCGGTTCCTTGCCGAGCACTCTTTACTCAAACTGGGACCTTTTCCTGTGACAGAATTCTGCTTATATTCGAGCTTCCTGTCTTCGGAGCGGGCCCTGCACCAGGTAGAGGCCTCTTACAACCTGACTGACAGACGGAGCGATAATCAATGAAGAGCTACCGGAAAGAGCTCTGGTTCAATATCCCTTCCCGCCGGGAATTCGTGAATATCACGCCGGAGGTGGAGGAATGTCTTGCTGAGAGTGGTATCAGGGAAGGCTTGGTGCTGGTAAACGCTATGCACATAACAGCTTCCGTGTTTATCAATGACGATGAGTCGGGTCTGCATCAAGATTACGAGAAGTGGCTTGAGCAACTTGCTCCACACGAGCCAATTTCGCAGTATCGTCACAACGACACGGGTGAGGACAACGCCGATGCCCACCTCAAGCGCCAGGTGATGGGTCGCGAGGTCACGGTGGCGGTCACCCAAGGCCGACTTGATTTCGGCACCTGGGAACAGATTTTCTACGGAGAATTTGACGGCAGGCGCCGTAAGCGCGTCCTTGTTAAGATCATTGGCGAGTAACTATGGCATCATAAGCCAAAACACTGATGCCTAATCATGTCGTGAAAGAGACAATAGCCTTGGACATAGGAAAGAATGAAATTCGAACTGGATCTTAAACGCAAGAGCATTCCCGATTCTGAGTTGCTCGCAGACTTGAAAAGGATCAGTGGTGCTGGAAGCGTAAACACCGTCACCATGGCTGTCTACAAACGCTGCGGCCGCTTTAGCTGTAGCACAATAGCGAAGCGCTTTGGCTCCTGGCCCAAGGCACTTGAGGCAGCCAGTCTGGAAATCAGCCCACATGCGCGGAAGTGGATATCCGACGAAGCTCTCTTTGAGAACCTGAGAGAAATCTGGACCTCCCTCGCCCGACAACCTCGATACAACGAGATGAGAGCGCCTCTATCCAGATACACCGCTAGCCCCTATGAGAGGCGTTTCGGAACGTGGAATGAGTCCTTGAAGGCGTTCATTACTTGGGTTGATGAAGATCAGGAAGACTCATGGGAGACGGTGGCCAAAGCAGATGGCGCAGAAGCCGATACTCCAAAACCAAGAGACAAGAGACGAACCAAGCGAGAGATTTCTCCCCGTCTGAGATTCTCTATACTACTGCGGGATGGTTTTCGTTGCCAATCTTGTGGTAAGAGTCCCATCAAGACACCAGGTGTTGAACTTCACGTAGACCACCTGGTTCCATGGTCTGAAGGTGGCGAAACTGTTGCCGACAACTTGCAGGTCAAGTGCCAGACATGTAATCTTGGGAAGGGAAATGTCTTTGACAAATAGCTACCGACAGACGGTGGGACTTAAGTTTGCTCGAGTATACACCCATGTGTCAGGTTATAATCTTCCTGCTGCAGATCATGATCTGACGGCAGGCGTCGTAAGCGCGTCCTTGTTAAGATCATTGGCGAATAGAATGACATTGATTCAAAACTACACTTAATGGATGAAAGGTTTGCAATGAGACAAAACAGACTGTGGATGCTGGGACTACTTGCGGCTGTAGCCGTAACAATAGGCATCGCCGGCTGCACCATGGCTCCTCCTCCGGAACCGCCGGTAGCAAAGGTTGAGCCGAAGGTCGACACCATGTTCGGTGAAGAACGAGTGGACAATTACTACTGGCTGCGCGAACGCGGAAGCGACAGCGCGAATGTGTTCGCCTACCTTGAGGCTGAGAACACATACACCGATGCCGTGATGGGACACACCGATGATTTCGTGGAGGAACTTTTCCAGGAGATCAAGGGGCGCATCAAGGAGACCGATCTTTCGGTACCGGTCAAGCGCGGTGATTACTACTACTACAGTCGCGATGAGGAAGGCAAGCAGTACAAAATATACTGCCGCAAAAAGGGCTCAATGGACGCTGAAGAGGAGATCGTTCTTGATGTCAACATGCTGGCTGAAGGCAAAGAATTCATGAGCCTGGGACCATACGAGGTCAGCCCGAACCACAAGCTGCTTCTGTACGGTACTGACGAAATGGGGAACGAGCGGTATAAGCTACAGGTCAAGAATCTCGAGACCGGCGAGATGTACCCGGAAGTCGTTGAGAATGTATCAAGTAATGCGACCTGGGCCAACGACAACAAGACCTATTTCTATACCATAGTCGATGATGCCTGGCGTCCATACCAATTATACCGTCACGTTCTTGGGACAGACCCCGAGAAGGACGTGCTGGTTTACCAGGAAGACGACGAAGGATTCTGGATAGGTGTTGGTCGGACCAAGGACGATCAGTATCTCTTCATAGGGATTGGCAGCAAGACGACCGACGAATACCGTTATCTTGACGCTAATAACCCAACCGGTAAGTTCAAGATGATCCGTGCCAGGGAGCAGGGCGTGGAGTACTCCGTGTATCACCACGGTGACAAGTTCTACATTGTCACTAATGCGGATGACGCTTACAACTTCAAGGTCATGATTGCCCCAGACCGAAAACCCGGTAAAAAGAACTGGAAAGAACTGGTTCCTCATCTCGATGAGGTCAAGATCGATGGTCTGGACATGTTCGAGAACTACATGGTGACATACGGGCGTAAGGATGGCCTTCGCCTTCTCCGCGTGACGGACATGACAACCGACGAATCGCATGATATTGAGTTCCCGGAGGCAACCTACTCTGTCAGAGGAGCCTCCAATCCGGATTTCAAGAGTGAACTGGTCAGGTTCACCTATATGTCGTTGACAACACCGCAAACAGTCTATGACTACAGCATGAAGACGCGTGAGCGTGAGGTGATGAAGAAGCGTGAGGTGCTCGGCGGCTACAACGCGGACGACTACCAGGCTGAGCGCGTGTTCGCCACAGCCGACGACGGCACTCAAATACCGATCTCGTTAGTTTACAAGAAGGGTATGGTCAAGGACGGCAATAATCCGTTGTACATGTATGGCTACGGTTCGTACGGGAACTGTGATGATCCGTGGTTCTCTTCGAGTCGCATCAGCCTTATGGATCGAGGTTTCATTTATGCTATTACGAACCTCCGTGGTGGCGGTGAAATGGGCCGGAAATGGTACGAAAATGGCAAGATGCTCAACAAGAAGAACACTTTCACGGATTTCATCGACTGTGGCGAGTACCTGTGCGAGGAGAAATACACAAATCCCGACAAACTCGTGATCATGGGCGGTAGCGCCGGTGGTTTGCTGATCGGTGCCGTGATTAATATGCGACCCGACTTGTTTGAAGTTGCGATTGCTTCTGTGCCTTTTGTTGATCTCATGAACACCATGCTGGATGAAAGCATCCCGCTGACAGTCATCGAGTACGAAGAGTGGGGTAATCCGAATATCGAGGAATACTACCGCTACATGAATTCCTACTCGCCGTATGACAACATAACATCCCAGGTCTATCCGCATTTGCTGATTCAATCCAGTCTCAACGATACGCGGGTACAGTACTGGGAAGGCGCCAAGTGGGCGGCCAAACTGCGGGCTTACAATACCGGCGACAACAAACTGTTGCTGAAAACAAACATGGGCGCCGGACATGGGGGTTCATCGGGACGTTATGACTACCTGCGCGAGATCGCGTTTGAGTATGCATTCATGCTCGACTGTCTCGGTATGAACTAAGAGCTGTTTTTCGCGAGACACGACAAAACGCACCGGGAATACTCGGTGCGTTTTTCTTGTCAGATTAGAAGGCAGAATTGCGAAACATTCTACCGGTTGCTGTCTATTGTCTCAGGCTGTCCAGTATCTCAGAATCAACCCAGTAGAAGTGCGTGCTGTCGCTTGGAAAGCTGCTGCCGGTAGCTCGGACAAAGAAAATATACTTGCCGTTTGGTGATACGGAGGGAAATCTTTCGAAATGCTCTGTATTGACCGCCAAACCGAGATTGACCGGATCACCCCATGAGCTGTCTGCCTCTTTGAAACTGACGTAGATATCACCGGAGCCGTGGCCACCTTCCCGGTTGTGAGCAACGAACAGGAGATAGTCTTCGTCCGGCCCAATAAAAGGATCCAGAGACACGCCCGAGTTGATTGCTTCCCCGAGTTCTTGCGGAGGGGAGTACTCTTCATCTGTAAGTTCGGAGAAATAGAGTTTGGGGGCTTGCTCACCCATTCTCACGGCTGAGAAATAAAGGTTCCCGTTTCGGCTGACAGCGGGACTTCCGGCTTGCCACAGTGAATCCATAGTAGCCATGACTGGAACCGGATCTCCCCAGAGACCGCCGGTGTTTTCAAGAAACCAGATGCCACCATGGGGTCTGTCGCCTA
>QNAF01000145.1 GCA_003641405.1 Candidatus Zixiibacteriota bacterium
GCGATCACTGGGCGCGTAAACACTTTCTTAACTTCGGCCACAACGCGCTCGGTCATGGCAGGACTCTGCCCGAACAGCATGCCGCCTTCATCTACGTTTGGGCAACTGATATTCAGTTCCACCATGTCCAGGCGGGGGCAGTCGTTCAGGCGGGCGCAGATTTCGACATATTCCGAGAGCCTGGCGCCGGCTACGTTGACGATGACTTTCGTGTCCTGACCTTCAAGCCAGGGGATTTTCTCATCGACAAACTTGTCCAGCCCGACATTGGCCAATCCGATTGCGTTAAGCATTCCGGACGCTGTCTCGGCCGTTCTCGGCGGCGGGTGACCAAGTCGGGGGGCTTTCGTGATTGTCTTTGTGACCAGTGCCCCGAGTGTAGAGAGGGGTATAATATCGGCCAACTCCTCGCCGTACCCGCAACATCCCGAAGCTGTCATTACCGGGTTGGCCAGCTCAATGCCGGCAAGAGTAACTCGCAAATCCGGTGTCATAGAACTACCTCGCCAATATCAAAGACCGGTCCTTCTCGACAAACTCGGGCGTGACCACCTTTGCGAAGCGGTACAACACAGCCAAGACAAACGCCGATTCCGCAGGGCATCGGTGCTTCCAGCGAAATTTCCCCCAGAATGCCATGACGCATCCCAAGTTCATCAACAGCTTTGAGCATTCCCATCGGACCACACCCAACCAGACGCATCTTTTCCTCGCCTTTGGCGTCGATAAAACGTTCAACTTCCTCTATAACTAAACCACGAGAACCTGCGCTGCCGTCTTCGGTGACGACATGGAGTTTCAGGCCGAGTCTCCGAATCTTGCTTTTCTCAAGAATGTCCCCTGAGCTTCGCCCTCCGTAGAAGAACTGAATCGAGTCCGGGTTGTGTCCTCGACTGACCATTTCGGTTGCAAGATAGAACAGGGGTGGAAAACCAACTCCGCCCGCAACGAGAAGGCTGGTCTCACTCTTTTTTGGCAAAGAGAAAGGTTTGCCCAGAGGTCCCAGGACATTGACTCTGGAGCCTTTGGTGTAGCCGGCGAGGATGCCGGTGCCCCGGCCAACAGCTTTCATGATAATATCGATCGTCTTGCATTCGCTGTCCACGGCAGCGACAGACATTGCCCGCCGAAACAGGATATCCGTTCCGGGCAGTTGGATGTGGACGAACTGACCCGGACGACACCGTTTAGCACGACGCAGGGGACCCAATGTGAGACGATAGTAGTCTTGACCCAGGTGCAGGTGCTTCCTGATTTCAGTAGTTTCAGCGAGAATACGTGTCATCTCAGATGTTCCGGTTTGATGACCCTGAATGGATAGACAAACCAGTTACCACCACTTTTTGCCTCCAGTCCAGCATCGACAATACGATTGGAAATATCCATACCATCGAATGTCATCGATGCTACCGTGATCTCTGCCCGTTCGTCAATCTCAGTAACCCCGGATGGTATCTGAAGAACGTAGTCGATAACTTGACCGGAGAAATCTACAAGTATCTGGAAGTAAAGTTGCCACTCGTACTGTTGTGTGGCGGCTGCTTCCGCCGGGAACTCAAACGGATCCAGGATTTCTATCGGTTCTGTGCGAATATCAACCAGGGAATCTCCGTCGGGGCGGAAGTACAGAGCGATCAGCGGATCCTGATAGAAAGGTGATTCCGTATCGCCCACATCCGCAAAGAGCGTGTCGGCCAGGCTGTCATCTTCTGCCTCGGCTTCAGGTACGTCCCTCTGTATGCTGGGTCTGGTTGACTGAGCCCCTATGCGTCTAAGAGCGGTGTCGGCCCACATAGTGCCCGGAAACGAGTCGGCAAACTCCTGGTAGGCCAGAATGAGTGAGGAGTCCCCCGGCGCGTCATACATCTCTGTCAGCCACAGGAGCGCGAACTGGGCCGCAAGATGGTATTTTGAATCAGGGTAATTATCGACGACATGTTGATAGTTGATTCTGGCGGAGTCTATGTTTTCCTCACCAATCAAGTGGTCTTCTGCACGGTGGATAAATATTTCGGCGTAGCCCGTGTCGTTAGCGGTTCCGCTCAGTCCGAGCGGGCCAACAGCCTCGGCAACGTAATCGGAATTCGGGTACCGTGTGATTACGAGCTTAAGTATTGAATCTGCCGCATGTTCGTCCTGTATATGTTCACGATACATCTCCGAAAGTGCGATCAGCGCTTTTGGTGCGTGATAGGCGGAAGGGAACGAGTCGACGACATACTGCATCTCCAGGATAGCTGTATCCGGTTTGTCCAAACGGAACCAATACAGTTCGGAGAGGAGATACTGGGTGAAAGCGGCTTCGTCGATAGCGTCCAGGGTAGCGTTGCTGTCCAGAGGATTTCTGGCGAAAGTCTCCAGCTTCCCTATGTCGGAGGAGCGTTGAAGAGCGTCTCTTCCGATTTCCGACGAACGATTGGCTGCGGCCGCTTCATCATAGTATTCTTTCGCTTGCTGAAGATTATCGTAGTCGAACTGATAGATCAGTCCCAGTCGATAGTTGGCAACCGCTCCAAGATTCCTCTGGATTGTTGTTGCGGCCACTTCCTCGTACATTGCTTCGGCCTGCAACAGGTCGTCGTCCAGCTCGTAACCTTGAGCAACCGTCAACTGGAGTCTTCCAAGTGAGTCGAAATACAACTCATCTTTGATCAGTTGATCAAGATACTCAAAACCGACATCGACGCGTTGTAGGCGGAACGAACTCAGTGCCGCTCTGTACAGCGCATGATACTTGTCGTCTTTGTCCGGGTCAGTGCCAAGAACTTGCAGATACCCACTCAGTGCATCGCGGAACTTGAAATCAGCAAAACTGCCATCTGCTATCAGGATTTGAGCCTGACGCTTTTGTATGTCATCGCCGAGTGAATCACGCACAGCCTGGAGGAACTGGAGTGACTGTTCGTAGTTCTTTTCTTCGATATGATATTGGCCCAGAACCATTGCGGCCTCCGCTTTGAACTCCCTGTCGTATTCTTCCTGGAATACTTGTTCAAAGAACACCATGGCATCATCAATATCCCCCAGGGCCAGCTTGGACTTGGCGAGATAAAGGTG
Source organism: Candidatus Zixiibacteriota bacterium (assembly GCA_003641405.1). Classification (GTDB taxonomy): domain Bacteria; phylum Zixibacteria; class MSB-5A5; order GN15; family FEB-12; genus B22-G1. Next base: position 3,058 of record QNAF01000145.1, read on the forward strand.
TGCGCTTCTGGCGTATTCTGAGTCGCCGTAGTTGGCAAGGAGTTCTCGAAAACGCCGCTCGGCATTGCCATACTGTTCCGTGTGGTAGTATGACACGCCAAGCACATACAGGGCGTCGTCGTAATATTTGGAATTGGGGTAGTTCTCCACGACTTTGAGAGCCTTGACCATAGCCGCCCGGTAGTCGCCCTGGCCAGCAGTACCAGTTTTGCTATTCTTTCGCGCTTTTTCAGCCCGGTTGAAGGATTTCTTGGCGTTGAAGAAAGTGTTGAAGTAAACACTGCAGCCGGTACCCATGCCAATGCATGCGAGCAGCAGCAGGATCAAGCCGATTCGAAAATGACGAGAGTAGTTTCTCATACTTTATGCGACAGGTCGTGTTCTTCGCTCTTGTACACCAACTGTCGTGCCTTGTTCACTCCAAATTGACAAGTCGGCCTCATCATCCGGTGGTTTTCTCCTTTAACAGTGTCATCAATTCCGGCAACAACTCGCCGGATTTGGCTGGGAAATGGAAATCCGCGAGGTCGCTCAAGGGTGTTCTTTCGGGATTGATTTCCACAAGTGTAGCCCCGTGTTGCTTGGCAATCAACGGCAGGCTTGCCGCCGGCTGGACCAGAGCCGAGGTGCCAACACTAATAAAGACGTCGGCTTTCTCTGCTTTCTCAAAAGCCTCGTCGATCACTGCCGCCGGAAGCATCTCTCCGAACCAAACCACGTCTGGACGAATCTGCCCGCCGCATTTCCCGCACTTGGGGATATCATCCGGTTTTATTTCCAGCTCCGGGTCGTGCATAGTGTTGCAGTTAACACACTTGTTGCGGTAGATATTGCCATGTAATTCGAGTACCCGTGATGAACCGGCCACCTGGTGGAGGTTGTCAACATTCTGTGTAATCAGGGTGAAACTGTCGAAAAGCTCCTCAATTTCTCGCAGGGCGAAATGTCCGGGGTTGGGTTTTACCTTTGACACGAGCTCGCGGCGCCAGTTGTACCATTCCCAGACCACTTCGGGGCTGGACAGGAAAGCATCCATACTGGCCAGTTGCTCCGGTCTGAACTTCTTCCAGAGACCTTCATCACCGCGGAATGTCGGTACGCCGGATTCCGCAGAGATTCCCGCTCCTGTGAGCACTGCTCCGGTTTTGCAGCGCAAGATGATGTCAGCAAGCTTTTCCAGCATCGGCCCAAGATACGGTTGGAACTATCAAAAGCCAATTGGAATCTGTGTTGACCGTCTGTTGAAGGACCCTTCCAGCAGTTGTGTTAGATCCTGATCCGTCTACGGCGGATTGTGATCTGACACATCAATCACTGTAAGACAAGAGCGGCAGGTCACATCCCGCCTTAGGCGGGACAGGACCTGCCGCAACAACATAAGAGGACTTTATCAATAGGTCCTTACATCTGCGTACCCGTTGCTACCCGTACAGAATTGTCTGCAAGAGCCGTGCTCAGGTCTCCGGCAAGAAGCGTGAAAGCAATCTTGAGAGGTTTGTTGGTCAGGTGCGGTCGATAGCAATGCACAATAGAAGTTCCTTGGTACACCCTCTCAAACCCGCCTTCGGAGAGTGAGACAGTGAAAATGGGCGAATGCCATATGTTTGCTGATTGGTCGCTGCTGAGAACCACTGCCACACTACGATACTGGTCAACCAGCGCTATGGTGTTTGCTGAAGGATGATTTCCGAGAGAATCGAGAAAGGCAGCCGCAGGACGCTGGTTGTCGATGAGCACATAGCGATCTTCCGCATGGCCCGCTTGGAAATTGAAGTTGTTCTCGACGGCGAAATTAACATCCACGCCTCCCGGGTGCGACGATGACAGTAAATAGCAGATGGTGATTCTCTCGCGACCGGGTTCAAACGAAAACTCCTTGCTCAGATGTACGGGTGCGATTCCGCCCGGTGCTCTTACATGTCCATCCCGCGTATGTGTAATACGGTGGTTATCAGGGTCAGTTTCAGTGTGGTATGGGCGATTCACAAAATCGCCGATTTCGCCAAAACGACTGCCACTGAACGCTTCCGGGGTTGTGCCATCCTCGAAGAAATGGTCGATAAAGCAGCGTTTCAAATAGCGGTCTTCTGCCAGTAATTCAGTCAACCCGTCCTCTTTGGCAAGGACAAGGTCATGAATCGAAGCATGATTGTCTTCTTTGCCGGGCGCGACAGCCTGGTCCAGTTTGGCATGGTAGCCTTCCTTGCGCCGGCACAGTGTATCGGTGATATCATGGTTGTGACGGTTGAGAGCAAGGTCTATCATCATCCCGCCAAGGTTGGGCTTGAAAACGGCTGTGTATTCGTCGCTGTCGCAGATGATCTCATCATGGCCGTCGTTATCGTAGTCCTGCCGGAGGATCGAAAAACCGGTTTGGTCGGAAGCCTTCCGCAGTCGCGTGTGAGCGTCAATCATACAGCTATAGACAGCCTGTCGAATGTGTGGCAGGTATAACCCGCCGAAAACGCCGTGCCAGTAGGGACAGTTGCATTGCGAGGCATATAGTCTGTCACGGACATCTCGGATATCCTCATCCTTGTTGGAGTGGGCTTTTTCGAAGTCCGCCAGTGCTTTTGAGACCCACAGCATCTTCTTGTGCATCAGGTTGGACTCTTCGTACTTGGATAGAAATCCCCTCCAGTGTCCTCCACGCACAAATCGTCCGTAGATCTCTTTCATATCCGATTCGGCCAGCCGTTTGTTGAATGCCTCGTATTCGATATAAGCTGTTGTGGGGAGTGCCCAGTGCAGCATTTCCTCGTACGAAGCTGTCGGCAAATAGGCGCGACCCACAGGTTCGGCGGCGGCGGCCGTAGACAGTGGCACAATCTCTAACCAGTCTGAATTATCCCGGACAGCCTCGAAAAACTCCCGCAGCCAGCCGTCCTCGTAGCAGTGCTGGTGGGTATTGGGCCAGACTCCGAACTTCTCACCATCGTCTGCATAAACAGCCATGCCATTGGGGTTTCGCTCTGCCTGTGAACGAAGTTCCCCTATCAGTTTCTCTACGGTCCCGAAAGGTATCAGGTAGCGTAATTTCTTCTGGATCGGCAGTAGTGTAACGGTATGACCTTCGTCTTCAGTAACATACGGTCCGGTTAGCTGGTTGTGTTCCAGCCCGGCGTAGATGAAGTGGGTGTCGTCGATCGGCAAGAACTTGATACCGGATCGAGCGAGTAGTTTCGGAAGGTGCGGTTCCCAGATACGCTCGGTCAGCCACAGGCCGGGGCATTGCACTCCGAAATGCTCTTTTAAGAACTCGCTGAGCATTTCGATCTGGCCCCGAGCATCCCGGGAAGGTATGGCTGTGAGTATCGGCTCATAGAAACCGCCCGTCATGAGCTCGATCTGGCCCCGGTCTATCATCTTTCCAACCAGTTCAAAATACTCCGGGTGATACTCTTTTTGCCAGTTCCAGAGAATGCCGGACTGGTGCAAAGATATGGAGACACTTTCAAATTCTGACAGCAGCTTCAGGAACGCCAGGTACGCCTTTTGGTGGGCTTCTTCGAATACAGCAGTAAAGTTCCCCACCGGCTGATGATTGTGAATGCCGAAAGCCAGTTTGAATTTGCCCATATCAGAAAAGCTCCAGTTTCAGATTAACATACCTGCCGGGATTGGCCCTTACGTCAGTGATAAGGTCGTCGAGATTGTCCGCGGTGCGGCGCAGGTCGTCATAC
>QNAF01000146.1 GCA_003641405.1 Candidatus Zixiibacteriota bacterium
GTATAACTATGACGTTAGCTTTTCAACTATCACCCTGGTGCCGGAGATCTTGACGATCCGCACCTTGGTGTCCTCTTCGATCACCTCGTCGGCCTTAGCCACCCAGGACTCACCTTCGAACTGAACCCTGCCGCCAAGATCGGGGTCGATCTTTTCCGTTACCAGCGCCGTCTGTCCGATCATACGATCAACATTTGAGAGTTCGGGTGCCGGCTTGCTAATCTTCTTGGCGAACTTGCGTGTGAACGGAAGTAGCACCAGCGAGACAATTGCAAAAATGCCAATCTGCCAGTAGTACGACTCTTCCGGGCCGACTTGCGCGTAGATTCCGGCTGCAACCGAGCCAACCACAAAACAGAGAAAGATCAGCGTGGGGCTCGACATTTCAATGATCAGAAAAACCGCCGCCGCCGCCATCCATATCCAGAACATTGTCTCCATCGTAGGTCCTTTCTCCAAAGACAGCTTGATAGCTGTTCACCTGGATGCTTAATTACCGTACCCGCGGATGGGAAAGATATTCATCAGTATCCGCTGGAAAATGGAAGTCGGATTTTGGTGCTGTAGTCAACATAAAACGCCCTTTACAGCAGCGCCGTCGCGTCACAGGAGTGCATAAGTATGATACCCTACAACAAGTTCGCCGGTGTGTACGACAAAATGGAAGCCGATCGCCACTCTATTAATATGGTGAAGTACACGCTCAGAATTATGCGCCGGTTTGGTATCGAAGCACAGGATGGTCTTGATCTCTGTTGTGGTACCGGGAGTGCCATCGAGGCATTCTGCGACCAGGGCCTCACCATGTCGGGGCTTGACCGTTCCCGCCAGATGCTGAAAGTAGCCGCGGAGAAGCTGCGCAGTTCGAAGGTTCAACTCTACCGGAAAGAACTGCCGCGATTTGAAATACTCCTGCGCACTCGTACTGCAAGAAAACAACTCAAGCGGTTCGACCTGGTGACCTGCTTCTATGACTCGCTCAACTACCTGCTGACGGAGAGAGAACTCAAAGCCGCTTTTCGATCAGTCTACCGCCATTTGCGGCCGGGTGGATGGTTTGTGTTTGACATGAACACACCCCACGGACTGAGGGTGATTTGGCCCAGTCAGGTTTTCGCTGGCGCCGAGGATGACTTGGCCTGGGTTTTTCGTGCCGAGTATGATAATATGCAGGAATCGGTAGTGCTTCAAGCTACATTCTTCGTGAAATCCGGAAGACTCTGGGAACGTTTTGACGAAACCCATACCGAGCGCGGATACTCTGATCGCACAATCAGGTCACTGTTGCGCGATGTTGGTTTCCAGGTAAAAGGCTACTACCGCTGCTTCACATTTGATAGACCAAAAGCGACTAACGGTAGGATCTGCGCAGTCGTCCAGCGCCCCTTGTGATTTTATCGATCTGAAAAGCTCACGACCGTGAGCGTGTTACGAACCTCACTTGAATCCGCCGGCACCACAACTTGATTGAGTGCTTGACGACGAGTCGCTACGCGGTGAGCCGCCTCGTGGAGCAGATGTCGCAAAGGCAGAAAGCTGTCTCTGGGCGTTTTCAGAATTGCATTTAGGGCAACTGATTTTTTGGCTGTGACTCGACACGAGTTCCTCGAACGTGTGACCACAGTCATTACACTTGTATTCAAACAGCGGCATTGTTACCTCTTCTCATCCGTCAGGGACATGACCGCCCCAATAACCGCCCCGGCGGAAGTTGCCAGGTACTGGTTACACATCATTTGTCACGTAGAGCCGAACTGTGCCAACAGTGTTGAGAGCACAAACCCAAACGCTCCGCCACCAAGCGCAAACAGCAACAGCCTTTTCCATCTTGAAGACAACATACTTAGTGTTCTGTTGTAAAACCGTCCGCATGCGGTGGTGTCAGGTGTCTCTGCCTGACACCCCTACGGATTGCCGCCACTGCCAGGCAGGGACACCTGGCAGCACCGCGGGCTAGGTATGAACATCCGAGAACTATCACTTTTTCAACAACCTGTTCGTGTCCCGTCTCCTTACAGTATACTACTCTGAGCTTCAACATTCCACTACTCGTATTTGTTCCCGCTGCGGAGGCATCAGCTTACTCGGGCAGGACTTCATGGCTGGTGACCACTTTCGTTTCCAACTGCACGGTCTGGCTTACCACGCAGTATTTCGATTCCGAAAGCTCTATGGCCTTGGCGAGTTTCTTGGGGTCAAGGTTCTTACCACGGGCGATGTACTTCACTTCGACAGTATGGAATGGCTTGGGGTATTTGTCGTTTTGGTGCGCGATTACTTCGATCTCAAGACCGGTCAACTCCTGCCGCTGTTTCTCCAGTATCCGGACCACATCGATACCTGTGCACCCTGCCATACTCCAGAGCAGCAACTCGGTGGCCTTGAAGCCGTCTTCCGTTCCGCCGGAAGCCTCGGGAACGTCGATAGCGATCTTGTGCCCGAAGGCACCCGTTGCCTCAAACCTTGCACCACCTGTCCAAGTCATCTTAGTTGTCAACATATGTCCTTGCCTTCCACGTTACTCATCATTCAACCAGCCCCCGCTGGAATTGTTCACACAAACTTGGAGGAAACGTTGGATTTGTCAAGTACGATGCAGGGCGGGTAGTGTAAACAAGTGGTAGGTCAGGTTGCTTGCAACCTGACAAATGCAATACTTCCAACCCGTCGGGTCGGCTGATTCTCCGTGCGTCACTGGGTTGAAATGTATATAATCAACATGACGATTGAAATCGGCTTGATCTTGTGTTATGTGATCCCGGAACCGGTGTTGCCAGTATAGATGTCAGGTTGCAAGCAACCGGACCTACGGTTCTTAGTCAAATCGCAAGGATCGAAAATCAAGGACGTGCCAAAATATCGCAATGAAGGAGTATGCAATGCGTAGAGAATGGAACACTGGACTTATGGTCTTACTCGTTCTTTTTCTGTCACAATCAGTATTGGCAGTTCCCGGAGATACTTTGAAATCGATACGGGCTCCGTTCAGTTGTCCGCAGGGGCTTGCCTTTGACGGTGAGCATCTTTGGAATGCCGACCGGAGAAGCGATATGATCTACGAAATCGACCCGGACGACGGCTCGGTAGTTGACTCACTGCCGACGCCCGGTTACGTGCCGCGCGGGTTGACCTGGGACGGTCAAAGGCTGTGGTGTGTGGATGCCGAAGAGGAGTTGATCTACGCTATCAACCCGGTCACGGAAATCGTCGAGAGAACGATTTACTGCCCGGTATCACGTCCGACCGGTCTGGCGTGGGACGGCGAGTATCTCTGGCTTGCTGCCGACCGTGATGATGAAATCCACCAGATCAGCAGCGAGGACGGCACCACCATCATTTCAATCCCCGCACCCACTTCACACGCCTGGGGATTGACATTCGATGGCACTTACCTGTGGGTTTCCGACCGGTACAAAGATATGATCTACATGATCACACCCGACAGCGGCGAAGTGATAGTCTGTTTTGAGACACCGGGACCGCATAGTTGTGGTCTGGCCTGGGTTGGGTCGCACCTCTGGAATGTCGATTACCAGACCGACCTGATTTATGAACTGGCAGTCGATGACGGTACCCCGTTCGCACGGACGGAAGAGAAGATGCAGCAGGTCGAGTTCATTCACCAGACCAGAAACTTTGGACCGGATACAGTCAAGACACTCGACGTTTACCTGGCGATCCCAGGGGATTTAAACAACCAGGAGTTGCTGGAACCGGTCACTTTTGATCCCGAAGTGACTGATGTGCTTACTGACAAGTGGGGGCAGGAGGTCGCTCATTTTCGATTTGAGGACCTGGCACCGGCTGAGTTTGCCACGGTGAGAATGTTAGCCTCGGCAAAGCTGTATCAGACTCGCTATTTTGTTTTCCCCGACAGAGTGGGTACCCTGGATGACATCCCCAAAGATATCCGCGAACGGTATCTTGCGGACGACGCCAAGTTCTCTCTTGAGAACGCGATTATTCAGGATGGTGTGAAGAAAGCAATCGGCGATGAAACCAACCCGTACTGGATAGGCCGAAAGATATTCAACTACGTTATCGCTCACATGGAGTATGAACTGGCGGGTGGTTGGAATGTCGCCCCGACTGTCCTGAAACGTGGCAATGGTTCCTGCTCGGAGTACAGTTTTGTCTATATCGCCATGTGCCGCGCCGCCGGTTTGCCGGCCAGGTATGCCGGGTCAATTGTTGTCCGCAGCGACGACGCCTCATATGATAACGTCTTCCATCGTTGGGTGGAGATATATCTGCCGGGTTACGGCTGGCTGCCGGTTGATCCATCCGGTGGCGACAGCAAGTGGCCTTCGGCAAGAGCCAATTCCTTTGGCTATCTCGGCAACAGGTATCTGATAACCACTATCGGCGGCGGCGGTTCGGAGTATCTTGAATGGAGTTACAATGCCAACGAGCGGTGGACTTCCAGGGGACGATGCAAGGTAGTTGTGGAGAACTTCGGTGAATGGACGCCTGTTGAGTCCCCATCTGAGTGATTGAGCAAAAGGTCCTGTTGTTGAGCAAATGCTGCAGGGGCAGGGCGTCTGTTTTTGAACGAGACATGCAACAGTAGCCGCAAGAAGTGGTCACAACACAGTGTAAGTTCTTGTGCCACTATTGTTGACAGGATACTCTGAAAGTGGATATATTGATATCTACATGACTGGTTGTGGAGTGTTGACATGGCGAGATCATCCAAGACGGCCTATCGAAGCCCAATGATTCACATTCGACTTGATGAAAAAAACTCACCGACATCTGAAGGTTCTTGTTGCTCACATGGACACCACCATTCAGCCAACCGGTTGCTGGCCTGATTCGAAAGAAAATGAGTCGATAGAGCAGGATTAGACAAGATGAATAGAGTATATGCCAAAGCTGAGGAAGTTCAAGGAGGTAGACGATGAGGAAAACCATCTCACTTGCAGTCGCTCTTGTGTGTATCATGGCGGGTGTTGCCGTTGCTGATGATGCTTGTCTTGAGTGTCATACCAGGATTTCACCGGGACAAGTGAATGACTGGAGAGCCAGCATGCACGCCGAGAATGATGTTACTTGTTCTGATTGTCATGGTGAGGATCACAAGACAGCCGAAGACTACAAGAGTGCCATACTACCTGATGAAAATGTCTGCGCCGACTGTCACCAGGAACAGTTTGACTCATTTGCTGCTGGCAAGCATAACCACGGCTGGACGGTCCTGAATGCCATCCCGGCAACACACTTTGCCCCGGACGAACTGATTGAAGGTGGTCGTGGTTGCGGTGGTTGTCACAACATGGGCATAAAGAGCGAGGCACAGAAAGCAGAGCAGTTGGCCAAAGGCTATCGATATCAAAACAACTCCTGTGACGAGTGTCACACGCGCCACACCTTCTCGGCGAAAGAAGCTCGCAATCCCAAGGCCTGCCAACAGTGCCATATGGGTTATGACCACCCTCAGTGGGAAATGTGGTCCAGTTCCAAACACGGCACTCGCTATTTTGCCAAGAAAGATGGCGATCTTCCTGAAGGCGCAGTTGCACCTACCTGTCAGCACTGTCATTTACAGAACGGTACTCATGAAAACCGCACGGCCTGGGGATTCCTGGGCGTCCGTCTACCGCTCCCCGAGGATGAACAGGCCGCAGCTGACCGAGTAACTATTCTCAAAGCACTTGGCGTACTCAATCCCGAAACCGGTGAACCAACTGCCATACTTGACGCGGTCAAGGCTGTCGATATGGCCAGGTTAGATCAGGCTTCCTGGCAAGGCGAGCGTGACAAAATGCTCAAGGTATGTTCCGAATGTCACTCTGCAAAGTATGCCAAGGAGCAGCTTGATATGGGGGACGCCATCCTGACCAAGGCGGACCGGCTGATGGCAGAAGCTATTGAGACCGTGGCTGCCCTGTACCAGGAAGGTATCATCAAGAAGCCGGAAGGATACCCATTCAATTATCCTTTCATCCTTGCTCTTATGCACACCAATGGTGCCAACTGGGACGAGAACCTGGATGATCTATCTTATATTGATCAGGTTCTGCTGCAGATGTTCTTTAAGCACCGCATGCGGGCCTACCAGGCGTTCTTCCACGTCAATCCGGACTATGCATACTGGTATGGCTGGAACATGATGACTCAAGATCTGGGAGAAATCAAGGCGCTGGCTACTACTCTGCGAGCCGAGCATGCTGCCATAGAGTAGCAGGCAAAGAACATATGCCCCCGGCCTATCCAGGGTTTGTTAAAAAATTTCATCCACTGTTGTGTCAGATCTTGATTTCCCGCCTGGGGCGGGAGATTGTGATCTGATACGTAAGTACATGTCAGACAAGGGCGGCAGGTCACACCAATCCGCTGATGCGGATTCGAAAGATCCGCCGCAACAGCCCTAAAAACTGTCACAATCTGGCCACAATAGTAGCGTAAGTCCTTGTACCACAACGTGAGCATGGGGAGCCAAGCTGAGTTCGATTCCCCAACCTCCACCAAATTGTATAGGTGACAGTGGTTTAGGCGGTTACGGCTATTGACTATATGTCCCCCTGCGAAGAGTTGAGCCAGACCAGGAAACTGTCGATGGTTAATAATGAGTAGTTTTGCTGTATCTAAAATCGACAGAATCGTTTATTTTAGAGGAGGGCAACTGAACCTCCCCCGAATTGTGGGCACATCGAGAAGGTAGAGTTAACGTCGATCAGGAGGAGGGTTGAGGTCCAAGAAGCGTCGAC
>QNAF01000147.1 GCA_003641405.1 Candidatus Zixiibacteriota bacterium
GCGAAGATCGTCGAAGTTGAGGCATACATTGGCCAGGACGCCCCGGCCTGTCATGCCGCTCGTGAGATGACCAAGCGCAATCGCGTGATGTTCGGAAAGCCGGGTATGAGCTATATCTATTTCATTTACGGCATGTATAACTGTTTCAATATTGTGACTGAGCGCGAAGGCTTCCCGGCGGCTGTACTGTTGCGGGCGGCTGAACCGGGTGAAGGCTTAGAAGCGATGCTGGCTAATTCTCCGAACAAGGATAAGCAAGCGATTCTGAGTGGTCCCGGCAAGTTCTGCCGGTCGTTTGGCCTGACTACGGAGCATTCCGGACTCGACCTGACTGGCCGCATGCTCTATTTAGAGGATCGGGGTGACGTACTGGAAGAGATCATTTCTGCAACACGGGTGGGTATCAAGCAGGGAGCCGACTTGCCGTGGCGGTTCTTTGATGCTTCGTCATCAGCCATCTCACGACCACGTTGAACCTTTGCGATACCAGTGAACTTTTTCAGTGCCGCGGAGAAGTTCAGACCGTATAATATCCCGAACGTCAGAATGCTGGAGTAAAATGGTATGTTTGGACAGGATTTCATACAAAGAGCAATCATCTGGGGACCGGTAATCCTATTCTCGCTGACCGTTCACGAGTTTTTTCATGCCTGGACGGCAAACAAATTTGGCGATGACACCGCCAAGAGGCACGGAAGACTCACGTTGAACCCGTTGGCTCACCTGGATCTGTTTGGCACAATTGTGATGGTGGCTTCCGGGTTCAGGTTCGGCTGGGCCAAGCCTGTGCCGGTTGATCCTCGCAATTTGAGAAACCCGCGTGTGGCCAACCTTTGGATATCAGCCGCCGGTCCCTTGTCGAATATCGGTATGGCACTGATAGCAGGAATGTGGTTTCGGTTGGTTGGTGATGCGATGGGCGCTGAGAGTCCTGTTACGAATATGCTCGTTGCTGCTGTCATAATCAACATCACGCTGGCTGTGTTCAATATGATTCCACTGTTTCCGCTCGACGGTTCCCATGTACTTAGCAGTCTGTTGCCACCCCAGCAGGCGATAGCGTTTCAGAGCTTCAACCGGTTCGCCCCGTACATTCTGCTCATTGTCATTGTGACGGGTGTGTTTTGGCGAGTGATAGGACCTGTTGTCGTCATGTTTTCCCAGCTCATTCTCGGTTATTGACGATGCTTGATGTTCGTGAAACGATATGTTGGAGAACCCTCGTGACCGGCAGATGTCCACATCTGCCGTATGAAACGGCACTTGCGGCCATGGGCCGTGTACAGGAAGTTGTCAGCAACTCTCAGTATCGTAGGACGGATCCGTCTTCGAATCCGCCCTTGAAGGGAAAATGGCAGGTTTGAAGACAGACCTGCCCTACAAGCTACCTACATGCTACATCAGGCCCAAACTAGTTTGAACCTGCCACCCCGTCGCAGGAATGACAGGGAAAGCTGAGGAGCAACTTGTACTCACTCTGTCCAGCGTTTTTCAAGACATTGCTGTTGCTGTATGCGATTGTACTTCTGGCAACCGGGCTTGGTTGCTCCGGTCCGGGGCACGGTTACGTTAGTGATGAGTCAGGGTCCAAACAGATCGAAAAGAAAATCGAGGTAGAGGCCTACTCATTCAACGCTCGGCTTCGGCGCGATGGCAAACCGACTACGTTCAAACTCGAAGTCTATGTAACAGACACATTGCTGGGACTGTCCGGTCGCGGGTATTTGGGGAAAGGTGCCCTGAAAGGCTGGCTTCGTGATGACTCGCTGGCGTTGTATTTCCCGGCTACCGGCGAGTATGTTAGTGAGTCGCTTTCCGATTTGATTTCAGTGTCTGACTGTCCCATTCCTATCGCAACCCTCAATGCTGTTTCACTCTTTCGGACGTTGCCGGATTCTATCGCTTTGGCTGATGGCTTAGAAGTATTATCGAATTATAAAAAGCCTGACAGGCCGGAGTTCGTTATTACAGCAGCGGACTGTCTCTGGCAGTTTATTATAACGTATGATCTGCACAAGAACAAATGGCGGGTGCGCGAGTTTGAGTTCACCGATGGAGCAACTAACCGCCTGACTGCCGAGCGGGACAGGCACAAGTCCCGCGCATTCGTTAAGGCCAGTCGTTTCGACCCCACGCCTCCAGATGGTGCCCATCGCATAAGGCCGTGACATCACTGGAAACTATTGACCGGGTGGCACCCTCAAACTTTGGGGTGGCACTCAGCCTGTTGTAGGTCGGAACCGCTACGGTTCCAACCTACAATATCATGCGATGGTCAGACCCCACAGCAAGGAGCTTGTAGAAAGACCCTACGTAACATCATATCACATGACAAAGTCAGGTCTCACAAACCTGCTATCGCAGATTTGAAGGATCTGACTCAACTCAGGGGAATGACTTTTTCAACAAGCCGCAAGCTGTGGGCGACCAAGGTCAATTGAAGATGGCAGAAGCACTCCGGCTTCTTCCCTACAAGACTAATGATAATTGGCGGGTTCGAAGACGGACCCGCCCTTGGATCTGTCCATTCTCGATCAGTTGTTTCTGATTGAATCATTCGCGATATCCTCAATTCTCTAACCGAACTCGTGCTTTTGTTCCTCGTTGATCTCTTTCTTGCAATCCACGTTTCCCTGAGCCTTCAGGTGAGGGATCCTCACCACACTGCGTCTCCCAGATACGCGCCGCGGAATCACGTAACGCTCCTATAACTCGCAACATATCAAGATGTTAGCATCACTGCCCAGTCTCGGCACTCTCGTTGCTTCTACTGTTGTTTCAGAAGACCCAAGTTGTTAAAAAACCGGAGGTTAAGATATATGTCAAGGCGAGTCAAACTTGTGCTGATGCTGACAGTGGTTCTTGCCGTCGCTGCTCCAGGGGTTAGCGCTCAGGTAACTGGAACCATCCAGGCAATTGCCACTGTTGCTGCCAGCCTGAATGTTCAAGGTACCAGTTCGCTGGATTTCGGTACTGTCGTTCCCGGAGTCGATCTGGCTTTGGCAACTACATCAATCGAGGCAGGAGAGTTCACTATTCAATCCGGTCCGGCTGGAGCGGAAGTGCAGTTCGCATTCACTTTGCCCACGGAGTTGACATCGGGTGCAAACTCGCTGGCGATAGCGTTCGCTACCACCGACGCTGCATATGCTACTGATGCCCTGCGCACGCAAAATCCACCAACTGCGGTGGTAAATCCCCTAATCACAACTACGGCCAATCTCGCCGCAGATGGGGGCATGGCCGTATGGATCGGAGGGGAAGTTTCCCCCACGGCAGTGCAGGCAGCCGGGGACTACAGCGGTGACATCGAAATATCAGTCACCCTCACCGGTAATTAGTCGATCTGATTGACTCAATGTTTAGCGGCCCGCAAGCGGGTCTTTTGGCATTTGTATGAACAGGTACTGTCATTGAATATCGCGGGAGCACCACTCTCCCAGCGTTGCTTGAGAATCATCCCCACCTGAATCACTTCAGTTGAAAGTTGACATCCGAAATGAGCATCGGTAGGTTCGTTGCGTCGGAATTTAGGATGCTGACATGATCCGAAAACGAGAACTATTCAAACTAACAGCCCTGATTGTCTTGGCAGCCGTGACAAGCGGAGTTGCCCAGACTGTGACCGGAATTTCTGATCTCGAGTTTGGTGACATCTTTCCCGGCGTTCCAAACACAGTCTCCAAACGCGCATCCAGCGCTGCAGAGTTCACAGTCACCGGCACGGCAGGTGCCGAAGTAACTCTGGATTTTCTTCTTCCTACTTACGTCTATACCACCGGCGCCAACATGCCGGTTCTGTTTTCCGCTACCGACTGCGCTATTGATTCCAGCCTTGTGCCCGATCAAAGCAGCCCCAGCGCCGATAATCTAAACCCCTACGAGACAATAACCTACCGTCTTGGGGCGGGTGGCCTTTCGGTTTGGCTGGGGGGAAGGGTTATACCCGGATTGGTTCAGAAATCGGGTAATTATACTGCTACGATAAGACTTACGGTTACCTATACCGGCAATTGATATTGGCCGTTTAGGCCTGACCATTTGTTGTTCAGCCAGCTCAGACTGTTCCTTTTTTGCTCTCAACTGTTAAGATTTTGGAATATTGGGCGATTTTATTACAAAGGGTGAAGAAGGATCCTGGAAGCGAAAACAAATGAACAGCAAACATAAATCTACACGGAGGTTCTGATGAAAACCATTATGGATTGCAAGGGCCGGCATCCCAGTATTCTCTGGACAGCAATAGCTGTCGTGGTGATGCTTGTGGTCACTGTCGGAGGTGCTTTTGCAAATGATCAGTTCGTCATGACTGCCACCGGTACCGTCAGGGCGGCTTTGTCGATTGCTCAGGGTCAGGCGCTGAACTGGAGTCAAGGTGGTGACCTTTATATGGGTGTGTCAAAGCACATCGCTGTCAACACAGCCGGGGCCGGCGTTTTCACTGTCACCGGTGCCGCCGCAGATAATATTCAATCACAGCTTCTTCTGCCGGAGTATCTCTGGTGTGCTACTGCCGGTGTAAAGCAGCGCGTGGATGTCTATTTCACGGCTACTGATGCTGCCTACAGTACCGACGGTGATGCCGATCCGACCACGGCGACACAGACAGTCGTTGACCCGACCAACCTGCCTACCATGACGGTGGCCGCGGGTCAGACTGATGTCAACATATTCCTCGGTGGTACTGCCATGCCCAGTGCCAACCAGAAGGCTGGTGTCTACACAGCCAGTGTTGTCCTGACATCCTGGTACGAAGGCGACTGATATCGCGGCTGCATTGTTAAGCCAATAAGCTTAAGGGAGGCTCTCAGCCTCCCTTTTTCTATGTCCGTATTTTCGGATTAAGTCACTCCAAGTTGTCGATTCCAGAAATTTTTTGAAGACCGCTTTGAACGGCAAGTGTCCCTTAGAACTCACACGCCAACTGTTAATTTTTTGAACAGATGGACGATAAGAATATCAGGACAAAGCAATACTGTTTTTCCGCCTGTATAGGACTTGTTATGAAGGCGTCGAGGAAATTGGAATTTCTTTACCGTGTTCTGGCGATATCAATCTTCTTGATTGCGTCGCTCGTTCCACTGTCGGTATCAGCCCAGGATGTAGCCGTGGGGGGAGCCAAGGTCGAAGTACTCCAGGCAATTAGCATCAGTTCTTCCCAGGCCCTCAATTTCGGTGATATCTACCAGGGGGTGCCAAAAGCAATTGCCAATAGCAATGGCACCTCTGCCGGCATTTTTAGCATTAGCGGGGAGAGTCAGGCGGGAATAAGTCTCTTCCTTCAGTTGCCACAGTACCTTACTCTCGATGCCGGTGGAGACCAGATGACTGTGGTTTTCGGGGCGGCCGATGCTTCGATAGATAGCACCGGCGCAGGCAATCCCGCTACAATGGCTGCTTCCAAAGGCTGGCAGAATGTTGATCCTGCCAGTTTGCCTGCGGCTGTAATCATTGGCTCGACAGGTACTGACGTGTACCTGGGGGCCACCGCGATTCCCAAGGCCAACCAGAGGCCGGGATCATATTCTGGTGAGATAGTGCTCAGGGTTGACTACAATGGGTTATGAAACTCGAAAACATGTTGCCAGCGTAGTAGTGAGAGTGGCATTATTGGACCAGAGATGAATACGAACCCAATGTTGACAGGAGGTCATCATCAACTCAAACATGAGCCCAAGAATCACACTGCTTCTGGTCGCAGTGCTGTTAGTAACAAGCGTGGCAGACAGCACCGCGCAGGATTTTGATGATCGTTCGGCGACGGCAAGGGTAATGACAGTGCTTTCAGTAACAGCAACACAGGATCTGAATTTTGGTAAGATCTTCGGTGGTGTGCCCAAGGTTATGGGTAATGACGACGATGATTCCTCAGCCGTGTTTTCCATAACCGGAGAGGCCAGCGCTGGAATCAGTGTACAGCTCACACTGCCAGAATATCTGTCCCTGGCGGACGGATCGGCCAATATGACAATAGTCTTCAACAACAGTTGTTGTTCAATCGACACGATCGGCACCGCGACGCCATCAACCGTTGTCGGAGGGTTTGTTGATATCGATCCACGGACATCACCCAGTGGTGTGATTGTCGGCAGTGGTGGGGCTGCCAATCTCTTTCTCGGTGGCAAAGTGTTGCCATCGGCAAATCAGAAGGCGGGGGCATACAGCGGAGATATTGTTTTGAGCGTCTCGTATAACGGCACCTGAAACGCAACCGGACTGGTTGCTGACAGAGGGCGTGTTCGCAAGTGAAGTACTCGAAAAGAAAGAACTGATAATACAGGAAGTTGATATGACAAAAACACGGATATCACAATTCAGGATCATTCTCCAACAGCGTTGGATATGGATTTTCTTTGGCTTACTGACGACGGGTGGGGCTTCCCTCAACGCCGGAGTACTGGTCTCTCCAACAGTGGTTTTTGTTTCCCAAAACAATCCTACTGGTCGGATGACAATCCACAATCCGTCTGATCGCCCCCAGGAGGTCAATATCAAGTTCAGTTTTGGTCTGCCGGCTTCCGACTCACTTGGCAGGTTGACGGTCAAGTTTCAGGATTCGGCAGTGACTGATCCGCGCTCGGCTTTGGACTGGGTGAGGGCCTTCCCCCGTAAAGTGATTGTCGCCCCCGGCGAAAACCAGACGGTACGGATCATGGTGGATCCTCCAAAAGGTCTTCCTGATGGCGAATACTGGGCGCGTGTAC
>QNAF01000148.1 GCA_003641405.1 Candidatus Zixiibacteriota bacterium
CCTTCTGGGCGATTGGTCGCAAGAAACGATTGCTTGAGCTGTTTGGTGATCTGCCCCTGCTATTGAAGAACGCTCCGTACATTTCGTTTGCCCGGCAGCGGACCAGGACAATCCTGTTGTTGCTCGGATTGGTATTCGTCTCAGTGGCTCTGGCGCGCTTGCAGTTTGGTACTCATCTCGAAACACTCAAGCGTGAGGGTATCGACGTGATGGTGGCGCTGGACCTTTCTAATTCGATGCTTGCCCGCGACATGAAGCCAAACCGTCTGGAGAAAGCGAAACAGGAAATACGAAGTATCATCTCACGGCTTCAGGGCGACCGCATAGGACTGGTTGCTTTCGCGGGGGAGGCATTCGTCCAGTGTCCGCTTACACTGGATTACGCCGCCGCGGAGTTACTACTTTCTGTTATGGATGAGAATGCGGTTTCGATCCAGGGTACGTCGCTTTCATCGGCAATAGAGGCTGCCCGCTCAGCTTTCTCCCAGATGGAGAAAAAGCACAAGGTGTTGCTTCTGTTGACAGACGGTGAAGACCATGAAGGCAAGGCGGTCGAGGCTGCCCAGGAAGCGCGAAAGGACGGTGTCAAAATCTACACTGTCGGTATTGGTAACCCGGCGGGGGAACCGATACCTGTGTTGGATCGTCAGGGCAAACAGGTGGGGTTCAAGAAAGATGAAAATGGCGAGGTCATTGTCTCTGGTCTCGATGAAATGACACTGCAGAAGATCGCACTCGAAACCGGCGGGAAGTACTATCATGCAACGGCGGGGGAACTTGAACTTGATCGCATTTTCGACGAGATTTCAAAGTTGGAGAAGAAAGAGCTGGAAGGTACACTCGTTACGCGGTACGATGATCGCTTCCAGTGGCCATTGCTTTTTGCACTCCTGCTGATTATCGGGGAGTTCTTCGTATCGGAACGCAAAAAGCCCGCACGGAGTTGATGTCAAAATGAATACCAGAGCACAGACAATATCCATCCTGGTTGCGATTCTGACCGTCAGTTCGGTTTCCGCAGCTAACAAGGTGGTAGATGCCGTTGAGAAAGGGAATGAGGCATTTGTTGAGCAGAGGTACAAAGATGCTCTGGAACAATATCAGATAGCCGAGACGGAAATCCCTGAGTCCGCGGAGTTGGACTACAATATGGGTGGTGTTCTGCATCAGCAGGGCAAGTACGAGGGTGCGGTAGAGAAGTACACACGCGCGCTCAACACAACCGACATCAATCTGGAGGCAATAGCCCAATACAATCTTGGGAATACCTACTACCGAATGGATGACTATCAGAATGCCATCAAGAGCTTTGAGAACGCGCTGAATATCAACCCTGAGGATATGGAAGCTAAGTTTAATCTTGAACTGGCGCGCCGTATGCTCAAAGAGCAGATGAAGCCCGAATCCGAGGAACAGCAAGAGCAGGAGCAACAGCAGCAGCAGCAGGAACAGCAACAGGAGCAGCAGAAGGAAGAGGACGAAAAGCAGGAAGGACAAGAAGAGCAACAGCAGCAGCAGGAAAATCAAGAGGATCAACAGGATCAACAGCAGGAGCAGCAGGCTGAGGCTCAGCAAGAGAAACAGATGTCCAAAGAAGACGCCGAACGAATCCTGAACGCTCTCAGAGATGACGAGCAGGATGTACAGAAGAAGATACGCAGGGCAAACGCGGGCGGCAACTACGTTGGAAAGGATTGGTAGTTTGTCGCGCTGTTCATCAATGTCCGGCAGTTTACACTCATGTCCGAGCGTAAGAATGTTAAGGCCGTCGCTCGTTCAACAAGTCCTTGCTTTCTGCATGGTGCTGATGTGTGCGTCGACCGTGTTCGGTCAGGCGGATATTGACATTACCGTATCGCTCAGCAGAGACACTATTGGCCTTGACGAACAAGCCGTCATGCAAATCGTTGTTTCATCAAATGTCGATGCGCTACCACGTCCCAAGATGCCGACCCTGCCCATGTTTGAAGTTTACTCACAGGGGCAGTCCAGCAACTACTCGATAATCAATGGCAAGGTTGATGCTTCAGTTACTTACCGTTACCTTGTAATGCCGCAGAAACCAGGCATTTACCCGATTGAGAACATCGCCATCGTGCATCAGAACAGGCGCTATGTCGGCAATCCTGTCACTCTTACGGTATTAGACAAAGGTTCTACAGTGCCTGCGGAACTGGAAGATCGTGCCCAGGATAGTCGTGGTGAAAGCAAGGACTATTTTCTGGAAGCGGTTGTCGATAACCAAAATCCCTATGTCAACGAGCAGGTTACGTTTACCCTCAAGTTCTATATTGCCGTTCAGTTCTATGGTTCACCACGGCTTTCTGAACCAACTACAACCGGTTTCTGGACCGAACTTCTTGGCAGCAAGGCACCGTATCGGCAGAGAGTGAATAATCGTACATATAGGGTCATAGAACGCAAGTACGCCCTCTTTCCCACCCAGACCGGAGAGTTGACTATCGGAAAGGCGATTATTACTGCCACTGTAGCTTCGAAACGCCGTCAGCGCAATGTCTTTGGCATATTTGGAGGCGGGGAGGAGATTCAGGCGCGGTCCGCCCCCCTTAGTATCAAGGTCAGGCCACTACCCCAGTCCGGACGACCGTCTGATTACACGGGGACAATCGGTAAATTCAGGATCAGCGCCCAAGTCAACAAGACCGTGGTAGAGCTCAATCAACCCGTGACTTTGACAGTCAACATCAGTGGCGTGGGGAATATCAAGTCAGTGGCCGAACCGCAGATCCCGGAACTTGAGGATTTTCGCGTCTACAAGGCGTCCAGCAGTGAGAACATTTCCAAGATCAATGATAAGATCGGTGGCACCAAGACTTTCGAGGAAGTGTTCATCCCCGAACGCCCAGGGACCCTGCAGATTCCGGCCCTGAGTCTGAGCTATTTCGACCCGGAGCGACAGCGTTACCGGACCATCAGCACCAGTCCCATCAGTATCAAGGTGAGCCGACCGGAAGGCTACACCGACATTGAAGGGCTGCCCTACAACGGTCCCAATATGACAATTGGCGCCGAGGCGCGCGATATCAGGTTCATCAAAAAGGACCTTGGGGAGCTACAACCGAAAGGTCGTCTCATTGCTGCCGCTCCGCTCTACGTGACAGTGAACGCCGTATCAGTGTTGTTGTTAGCCGTTATGGTCGCGTTCCGTGTCCGTCGTGAGAAGCTCTCTGCGGATATTGGTTACGCTCGATCCCGCGGTGCTGCCAAACAGGCCCGCAAGCGGTTGGTCCGCGCGCGTGAACTGGCCGGCACCGACCATGCGGCTGAGTTCTATGCTGAGTGCTCTCAGGCGGTTTTGTCATACATGGCCGACAAGTTGAATGTCTCTCCGCACGGTCTTACATCTGATATGATCGCCGAGTATCTGAGTGAACGTGGCGCCGATCAACAACTGATTGATGACACTGTTCAGTTTTTGAACAAGTGCGGTTTCGCACGGTATGCGCCGGGAGTTGCCGATCAGGGTGAGATCGATCAGGCACTCAGGACCGCACAGGATCTGATGGTGCGGATTGAAGGAGTGAAGTTCTGAGCTGCTTAGTTGCCATATTGCTGATTCTGGCAGTACTGCCCGTGTGTACAAATGCCTCAGACATGACGGAACAGTTTGCCGTTGCTAACGATCTCTATGAGGCAAAGCAGTACGACAGCGCGATTGTGATCTATCACTTAATAGAAAACCAGGGCACGGAATCGGCGCCTCTATACTTCAATCTCGGAAATGCCTACTTCAGAAACGGTGATCTGGGCCGAGCGATCCTCTACTATCATAGAGCGAAACGGATTGACCCATCCGATGATGACATCGCGGTGAATCTCGAGTTCGCTCGCCGGTTCACGTCTGTTCAGATGGAAGGTGTGAAACTTAATCCCATCAGTAGTCTCTTTGGCGAACTGGTCGATCCCTATCGACTGTCCACTCTGGCGTGGGTAACGTGCGTGTTCTTTGTGTTCCTGTTCATGATGCTTACGTTGCGTTTTGGTCTCGGTTTTCGGGGGCAACTGGTGAGGCCCGGGATCACTTTTGCGTTGGCACTGCTTCTAATCATGTCTGCGTTGACTACACTGAAATACAACAACGACTACTTCACCCAGCGGGCCGTTATAATCGCCGAAGACAGCGTAGTGCGTACGGGACCGTCGGTGAACTCTGACAAGGAACTGGATGCTTCTCCAGGACTGGTGGTGGAGATTCTCTCTGAGTCTGGCGATTTCTACAACGTTCTCTTTGAAAACAAGCGACAGGGCTGGATCAAAAAAGACTTAGTCGCTGTCATCTAACGATTTACTTGCGTTACCACCTCCTTTTATGATTTGACTCTCATTTCCTGAAGGTCTATCTTGAGCGCGGATTATTAGATTTGTTATCAAGTATGGCAGCATTTTGGAAAAAGAAGCAGTTTTGGGGCGCACTGATCGGTCTAGTACTGCTGGCCTACTGTCTTAAGGACATCAGGCCATCGGAAATCCGTGTGCTTTTGCAGCGGGTAAATATATTCTACATGCTGTTGTGCATCCTGTCCTGCTTCATTTTCATAGTGCTCAAGGGACTTCGCTGGCGATTGCTGGTAGCCCAGCAGAAGAAGATGCCCGTGGTGCGCTCAATCACGCTTTTCTCGGCAGGGCAAGTGCTCAGTGTTATTATGCCGGCACTGACAGGACAGGTAGGGCGTCTCTTTCTGTTTTCGAGCAAGGAAGGCCTCCGTAAAACGTTCGTATTCTCAACGCTGGTAATGGAAGTTCTCTTTGACGCCATCAGCCTTGTTGTTTTCATGTTCCTGACTTCGCTTGCTTTTGTGTTTCCACAGGAGTATCGCTATCTGAGCTTTGTGGTGGCAGGCGTTACAGTCGCAGTTCTGATACTATTCTACCTGATCCTTCATTATCAACAGCAAACCGAGGATCTCGGGCGTCGACTTCTTCGAGAGCGATACCCCGGTGTATATATTACGGTCAAAAAGTTCCTGCGCTCTTTTACAAAGGGAATCGAGATGCTGCGCTCCACGCAGCATATATTTGGTACTCTTGCCTACTCTCTTCTTTCCTGGACGGCACACATGTTTGTGGTGTGGTTCTTAATCAGGTCTTTCGGTCTCGATCTCCCCTTTGCAGCCGCGGCGGTGGTGATGATTATCAACACCATTGTGCTCATGTTACCCATCACGCCGGGTAATGCCGGGACTTTTGAATTTGCCGTCTCCAGTTCTTTGGCGGCATTTTCAGTCGGGCGGTCTGATGCCGTTCTGTTTGCGCTGGCGCTGCATGTCGTCGATTTGTTGCCGGTCTTTACTTTCGGCTTCTATTTCCTGCGCCTTGAGAAGATGTCGCTGCGCAAGATCAAAGAGGAGCA
This sequence comes from Candidatus Zixiibacteriota bacterium, assembly GCA_003641405.1. GTDB lineage: Bacteria > Zixibacteria > MSB-5A5 > GN15 > FEB-12 > B22-G1. Next base: position 5,372 of record QNAF01000148.1, read on the forward strand.
CGAGGAAGAGATCATCCTCGACAAGATAGACGAGGAAGGCGCGTTCATCGAGGAGGACGAAGTGGCATGATAAAGTCGTTCTACCATCTCCCCGAAGAAGGCGTCAAAATCATCGATGGCATTGCTGATTTCGACCGGTTGTGTGCGGTGGAAAACTCCGTGCTCTGGATCGATATGTGCAAGCCGACCGACGAAGAATCCTATATCCTCACACACGATTTCAAGTTCCACCCCCTGGCGGTAGAAGATGTAATCTCCGAGAAGTCCCAGACCAAGACCGATGACTACGAGCGCTACTTGTTCACCGTGTTTAATATCGTTGACTATATCGGCAGGGAAGAGGGACTCAAGATAAGTGAACTCGACCTGTTCCTGACAAAGAACACGCTGGTGACAGTGCACTACGATGAGCACCGGATATTTGACTTTCTCCACAGCCGTGTGCAGCATGGTGGCCGCCTGGTCGACAGGGGGGCGGACTATCTGTACCACGCTGTTATCGATGCCGTAGTGGACAACTACAACGCTACGATGGATATCTTTGAGTACGAGAGCGACCAGATCGAGGAAGACATCCTCAGTGATTTCGACAAGGACACACTGAAATCTATTTTCACACTTGGTCGTGATATCGTGGAACTCAAACGTATTGTGCGACCTCAGCGCGATGTCATACAGAAACTCTCCCGTGACAAGTTCTCTCTGATCTCAGAGGGGCTACAGGCATATTTCTCAGACATTCACGACCACCTCATCCGCATCAATGAACTGGCCGAGACACATCGTGAAATCATCAACTCATCGCTCCAGGTGTATTACTCGTCGGTATCCACCAAGACCAACGAGATCATCAAAGTGCTCACATTGCTGACTGCTATTTTCATCCCGCCGACATTTTTAGTCGGGCTGTGGGGTATGAATTTTGAAAAGATGCCGGAGCTCGGCTGGGAGCAGGGCTATTTCATAGCCCTGGGCGTCATGCTGGTCATCATGCTCGGCATGATCCTCTTCTTCAAAAAGAAGAAGTGGCTGTAAGGGCGGTGTGCCTAGCCGAAAGTTTCCTTGGTGGCAGTTCCAGCCGGGTAGGGCAGGATCCCATAGGCGCTAACTTTAGGTTGGGTGTGGTCTCAGATTAGGACAGTATGCGCGCTTGCGTTTTCTTGGTGTATCGCACAAGTGTCGTCCGAGACTCGCCACCCCAGCCA
>QNAF01000149.1 GCA_003641405.1 Candidatus Zixiibacteriota bacterium
ACCCAGAACATATCCGCCATGGCATAGATGTGCTGAGCCAGGAAACCGAACATGGAAGGCAACCCCATCTTGAGGATGGACCCGATAATGGAGCCTTCGGTGAAATCGGCGGGTGTCGTCTTAGTGTCTGGCATGATGTCTCACGAAAGTGACAACGTACGCAACCAACTGCATAACGGAAAGCGCAAAATCTGCTATCCGAGCACTTTCAATTAACAGCCGAAGACCGTCATTTCGCTGAGTCCTACCATCACACTACCCTCCAGCTTCTTTGCTTGACAAAACGCCTTGAGTGACTATCTTTACGGAGTAGAGTGGTCCATTTACCAGCCCTCTTGATAGAAGCCCATACTCCTCGAATCAGTATTGCGGCCCAAAAAACACTGTTGGTCAGTAAATAACCACAGATGGAGAATCATATAGTGTCCTATCGTTGTGTCGTATGGATACCCTCAGAGCGGCGTTTCATGTGGTGATCCCGTCGGTGCTGACGAATTTCAGTCGAACAATAGAACAGCTTGCAGACAGAAAACAACACATATCTAACAAGAAACCAATGTGTAGCACAGGTATTGCATTGAAGAAGGAGAGAAGAAAAATGACCAGATGCGGAAAACGAACTCTTGGATGTCTATTAGTGTTTGTGGTGGCAATGGCTCTGCTGGTGCAACCGATTGCAGCAGATACGCGTGCACTTGAAACCACATGCGTGTTCAATGAAGGAACCAGTACGTTGGAGTTTGCGATTACTGATGGCATCCCGGCAGAAGTGTATGATGTCAAATTCATCGTATCCGGCTGTACTGATACTGTTTCTATATCGACGGATATCACCTTGACTGGGCCGAACGATGCCGGAACCGCCCTAATAGAATGCATCGAAGCAGGTACTCGTGGCACTGTTCATGTTGAAATCTGCGATGACGTAGTGTGTTATGACAGTTACATGTTCCATTTCAACTGCGACCTTGGTTGCAACATTACCGAGTACTCACAGGTTCCGACATTTACCGAGTATGGTATTGCCGCTCTGCTGCTCATTCTGATGACAGTTGGTATTGTGATGATTCGGCGGCGGCGCGTGACAGCTTAGAAACTGCTCACGATCCCCCCCCGTGTTTCCAGATAACATGACAACGGGATTGGACTACAAGTCCGGTCCCGTTTTTCTTACCCCTGATTCGGGACATGTTTACTTGGCTATTTTCTGATCGCCGAATATCCGCAATCCCAGCAAACGCCCCGGCAATCGGGGATAGAACGCCACCCAGAGCAGCAACGGCAGAGTATCGTTGAGCAATAAAAGCGGTACGACAACTCGATAGAAAGCTCGCGACAGACCGTAGGCTTCATTGAGCTCGAACACCACCCACGACAGTAACAGATGGCCGGCTATGATGATCGCCAACCCTCCAAAGAGAGCTGTGAGTGTTTTCTTCCAGTTGCTTACCAGACCCGGAGAGGCCAGTACCAATGATGCGAATGGTACCAGGTTCGTGAAATGTTCAAGCACTATGTACAACAGCCAATCATCCACGCCAACCAGTTCAAGAAAGAACGAGGCGACGGGACGAATGAGCACAGGGTATCTCACCTGCAGGAAGGCAAACCAAAAGTAGCCGAAGAGCAGAGTGAGCGGAACCAGCCTAAGCAGGAACTTCCACAGTTCCTTTTTCTTCTCGAAAAACGACAAATCGTAACCAACAGAGCCAGATGGTACCTATCATCAAGACCAGTGTCACCTGCCAGAAGTACAGGTGCATGAATCTAAACAGTTCCTGAGACGACGCTCCGGCCACAAGCAGGAGGATAATTCGCAGGATATTAAACAAGTATACGGCCGGCACACCCGCAGCGATCCCAATCAGCTTCTTTCGGAAACTGGTAGAAAAACTAATGACAGCAGCACAGTAGATGACCATTTCAAGGAGACCGGTACACTCGTCTATGATCTCCACACTGAAGCCATGGCAGCTTATGAAATGACCTGAAAACGAGACGCTATCACTGAACAAAGAAGCAATCCCACCGGCAATGGAAGCTGTCAGATTCAACAACCACTCCAGATCGTCGTATCTGGCAGTGAGAACAGAATACGCCGAGCCAAGGACAAGCAAACTGACAGAAAACGTCAGCACAAACCGAAGCGCCGGAGACAACTTGCTCCAGGCAGATAAACGACTCTCCTTGTTCTTGCCGCCTCTTGAGTGGCGATGATTCTTGTTTGTGCTCATTTGTTGAAACATAACCATTGAGGGTACTTCTGGCAACCGAGCACATCACGACTGGCAACTTGGCTTCACTTTGATGGAATTCAGTTTGAAGATTATGGTGGTGGGGGAAGGATTTGAACCTTCGAAGGCTACGCCGACAGATTTACAGTCTGTTCCCTTTGACCACTCGGGAACCCCACCAAACCATGCATACTCAGATGTTATCGACATCCAAGCCTTGTTAAGAAGGCACAATATACTCGCGGACTTCAAAAAATCAATGCAAAAGTCAGCGGGAACTGCAGGACGGAATAGCGGCAATGTGATACTTGAGTGTTGCCCCGTAAGACGTTGGCAATTATACAAATAAGCCTGTCGCCACTATGGATTGCGCGAAAAGAAACGACTACTCATCCTGTTTGATGGATTCCAATTCTCTCTCGACCACTGATTCTGTCGACTCGCTCCTCCCGACAAGACGCAAACGACTTCCGGGTTCGCTGCCGTTGGAATCCTTCCCGAAATCGCTCGGAGCAACGCTCATCCAGTGCTCAAGTGAATGCGCAAAGTCGTAACGAAACTTGAATCCCGTTTCGAGAAGCACTTTCGGGATAATATGGGTCGGCATGGCCGCTTTTCGCACCCGAACCGGATGTACTGGATTTTTCGATCCAAAGACAAGCTGCACAAGCTTTGCTGCAGGCAGCAGCAACCAGATCGGAATAGGCAAAACAACCGCACGGCACCCAAAGAAGCTCTTGATCGTCTTCACCAATTCCCTTAGTGATTGAGTGGGTGCTTCAACGTAGTTATATGTCACCTGCCGATCATCCCGTTCCATGAAAAACTCAACCGAATCGATGAAACCGAAAATGTAGGCGTAGGATTTGTAAATGCCGGGACTTCCCGGAAACGCGAAATATCCTCTTCGAATCGCCCTTATCATCCGCATTATATTGCCCGGATCGCCCGGTCCATATACTACTCCGGGACGTGAGACGATAAGCCGACGGCTTGAATCAGTACGGCGCCAGCCCTCGTGGATTAACTCAGCCGGAAACTTGGAACTTCCGTACGGCGTGGTTGGTCTGATTGGCGATGTCTCGCTCGTAGGACTCAGTGTCGGGCCGTAAACGGCAATACTGCTGGTGAAATAGATATTGTTACAATCGACCTCTTCCGCCCAATCGCAGACGTGCCGAGCACCGGCGAGATTGGTCTGGAAATATTCATAGGCCTCATGGCCCGGTTCGCGGTGGATGGCCGCCAGATTGAAAATCCACTCCGGCTTTTCGTTGACAAGATCACTGGGGATTGGTCCCCGAACATCAGTACAGGAGTAACTCACACCGGTTTCACTATCCAACGATGTTGGGCGAATATCGGCAATATGAATGCGGTCAAAACGACCTGTTTTCAGAAAATGCCTTGCCAGATGTGTCCCAATAAACCCGGAACCGCCGAACAGAACACAGCAACTCATCGAGCCTGCACCTCCTTTCGTTCAGTATCCCAGTAACGTCTGTTCTTGCTCATTGCCCGCTTGAGCCACAGTGGTAATACCTGCTCCCTGTTGCCCAGCTTGTATCCGAGCAGTTTCATCGCAGTGCGAAGAATGGCCGAGGGTATGACAGAAGGTTTGCTCTTCTTGAGGTAGCGCAGTTCCGACTTGACGAAACGCATCCCCTCCCCTTCCGCTTGACCAAAGGACTCGCGGATCCACCTATCACGAGCATGAAATACGCCGATATCGAAATAGCGCCGGAACTCATCGCCGATAGTAAACGGGTGAGAGTGGTATACTGCAGCTTCAGCTACATAGGCCACTTTCCAACCAGCCAGAATCAGCTTGGAGGCTACATAAGTATCCTCGTTTTGGATCGTATGAGAAGGAAACCCGCCAGCTTCCATAAGCGCCTTGCGACGGTAGGCAGCAAACGAATTGGAAATAAATGCTGTCTTGATTCCTAACCGAGGAATGTCGTCAAGTGATTTCACTCTCGTTTCATCAGAGTAGTTAAACAATCGGGCATGCGCCTCGATGGGATCGGCTTCTCGCCTTGGTAGTTGCCTTCCGTATGCAGCGGCTACTTTTGGATCATTGAACCTGGATAACAACTTCTCAATAGCATTCGGAGATGCCAGCATCGCATCCTGTGTCAGAAACACTACAATGTCCGATCCCTCCAGTTGATTGACGCACATCTGCCGCGTTCCCCCGTGCGAGAATTCCTCCCGAGGGATAACCGTAGTCTCGAAACCCGCTTGCTGAGCAATCTGAACCGTGTCATCATTCGACGAAGAATCCACAAGTAACAGGCGGTCGGGAACCAGCGTCTGCGTCCGCAGAGCAGCCAGCCAGGACACAAGATCAGGAGCAGCATTCAACGTCGGCAGGACCAGGGCGGTCTTGAACGAAGTGCTCTTGGCTGCTTCCGCTGTCGGCTTACTGCGTGAGTCGATTTCCATTTCGGACTGTGGGGTCGAATTGTTTTTCGTATTCATCTCCAATCAAACCGGAAGAACAGCAAAAAAGCTTCAACTGTCTACCGAAATCGTTTCTCTGGATGTATCTGTTGTTGCCCCTTTGACCAGTCGGCTTGTCCTGGGAAAAGCCTCCGTCAAATCGGTTGACAAAGCCTCCACAGACAATTTATCGGAACCAGCGACAACTCTCTGAACGAGATCAATTGCGAAAATCACGAGAACGGTGAAGACAAAGGACAGAAATCCTGTCAGCAGCACTGTAATCGACCGGGGTGGACCGGATTTTCTTGTAGGCAAAGAAGCATGATCAAGGATTCGTACGATTGGTACGTCTTTCTGGACATCGAGTTTGGCAACCTCATACTCCTGCAAAAGAAAAGCATAGGTTTGGGTCTTGGCTTCGACATCTCTCTTGAGACGTCCCAGTTCCCTTAGAATGCCTGGATTGGTAGTAGAAGCCCAGTTGCGATTACAGCTCTGGAAATCATACAGTGAGTCTTCGACTGCCGTCAGATTCTGCTTGCGCTCTTCCGTTTCCCGAGCGAGATACCGAACTCGCTCTCTGGCCTCGGAGCGTCGATTGTTGAGATTGTAGTTTTCAAGCTGATCAAGGTACTCACTGACAAGAGCCTGCGAAAACTCTGGGTATTGCGTCTCAACGGCTACATTGATCTCCCCTGTTAGGGCAGCACTACTAATAGAAGTCATCCCGCTCAACGTTCGCCGCAGGCGGTCCGGATCATCGTAACCGAGATACTCCGGCAAACTGAGGTCCATCGGTTCGGATTCAAACGTAAACTGGTATCTCTTGGCTAGAAGCGAGTCCCTGATAAGGTTTGACTGAAGAACAGTCGGGAACAGAGCCGACGAATTATCACTATCAAGCCCCAGACCACCGGTAATTCCAGCCATCGCACGCAGAGCAGAGAATTTGTCGCTTTTCCCGGATGGCAAAACCACCGCACGTGAAGTATACACATTCGGAGTAGCGAGCATTACGACAACTGCCAACAATCCGCATACGCCGACAACTCCGATAATCCAGCGTCGACGACGCAGCAGCAATCTTACAAGAGCTACGAGATCAATCTCAAACTTTCGGTCATCGGTACCGCTGACCGAGTTTGCTATTGTTTGTGCTCCATTGGAGTGAATCTGGCTATTTCGTAATGTCATTCTCTTTCTCATGGACAGACCTGTATTGTACTTTGGTAAGACATTATACAAACTGTGTGCCATAGCCACACAGAAACAGTAGACTCCTAACAACATGAACGACAACGTGTTACCTCGTCGCTTAGCGACTCATCATGCTGGGCTGAAGTAATCCGGTCACTTGTGTGAATTTCGTTCCACCAGCAGGTGAATCTTTTTCCTAATGACGGAATCTCGGCTTATTGCAATCCACCCCTGGAAACCGACAAAAAAACTTGTATGAGTTCGCTAAGCGACCAATGTTGTGCATGTGCTGTTAAGAAAGGTCTATCCATGCTCAGGCTCCCAATACATACGATGCGTCCTCTTTGTGAACTGGTTGTCATCTGTTGTTTTGCTGCCGCAGTCACTTTTACTACCGGCTGTGGAGAGGAACCGTTGACCAGTTCGTTGGAACCCGACCTTCCGGTCGATTCACAGTGGTCACTAGAGCTATCTGCCGACTATTCGGGAGGCTCCCTGCAGATACTGACCGGCTTTGTGGGACCGTATGGTGTAACGGTAGGCAGTGACGGATCGGTCTACGTTTCGGATCTAAAGGAGGGCCGCGTTGTACGGTTCACGCAGGATCTTGAGTTCAACGGTTGGCTGGGAATGTCCAATGGAGATCCATCAGGCTGGCACCCGAGCGGCACACCCGAACG
>QNAF01000150.1 GCA_003641405.1 Candidatus Zixiibacteriota bacterium
AATCTGGGGTCTGAGCAATCTACGACATGCAAAAGCAGGTCAGCCCTGGAGACTTCCTCCAGGGTCGATTTGAATGATTCTACCAGTTGATGTGGTAGTTTCTTGATGAATCCAACAGTGTCCGAGAAAACGACTTTGCGCGGGTAGCCCAGGGACATCTCCCTTGTTGTGGAATCAAGCGTGGTGAACAGCTTATCGGCAGTTTGGATTTGGGATTTCGTCAACCGATTGAACAGGGTTGATTTTCCCGCGTTCGTGTAACCGACCAGCGCGATCTTGAACAGATTCTGCCTTCGTTTGCGCTGGGTCTCGCGCTGGACCCCCAGCTTGGTGAGCTTGTTCTTGAGATGACTTATCCTGGTCCGAACCTGCCGGCGGTCGATTTCAAGCTGCGTTTCCCCCGGTCCCTTGGCGCCAATACCACCATACTGCCGAGAGAAGTGCGCCCAGGCTCCGGTCAGGCGGGGCAGAGTGTATTCCAATTGTGCCAATTCCACCTGGAGACGCGATGCCGCCGTCCGTGCTCCGCGTGCAAAGATATCGAGAATCAGAATCGGTCGATCAACAACCTTGGCCTCAAGTTCCTTCTCCAGGTTTCTCTGCTGGGCCGGTGAAAGTTGATCATCGAAAATGACACAATTGCCCTCGAGTTCGAGCAATTGCCCTTTAATCTCCTTAACCAGGCCACTGCCGACGTAGAATGCCGGATTTTGTTTTCTGCGAACCTGCATCCGTTGCGCGAGGACTTCCGCGCCGGCTGTTTGTGCAAGACGCTCCAACTCGTTCAGGGACTCCTGTGCTTCCTTTTTCAGAAGTGAGTTGGGCGCCAGGCCAATAAGGATGGCTCTTTCTATCTCCGGCTTGTTGTATTCGATTACCATTGGCTTGAGTATAGTCTGTTTCGCTCCGATTTCAAACCGGATTCCTCCCGTTGGTCCTGTTGAAAAACTGACCGCATACGGTGGCGTTGGGTGTCTCTGCCCAACGCCCCTACTGATTGCCGCCACTGCCAGGCAGAGACACCTGGCAGCACTTGTGGGTTGGGCACAAACGTTTCAGAGATACTACTTTTTCAACAGGTCTTGCTGGTCCACTTCTGTAATGCAGCCGGTGGCCGATACTATTCCTATGCCACACCTCGAAAAAACCATAGTCGCCGAAGGCCACCTTATTGATTCAGGTTTGATGCGCCAGATTTTCGATGTCATCATCTCAGACGGCGGACGCTTTGAGATGCTCAAGTTCGATATCGGACGCACCAACGACGAATACACCAAAGCCGCACTGAGAGTCACCTGCGACGATCCGGTCGTGATGAACACTATCTTGCTCAAGCTGTCCTCGCTCGGCTGTCAGATCGATATCGACAGGAAAGTGATTCTCAAACCTGCGCCGAGCGACGGCGTTGTTCCGCCGGATTTCTATAGTACCACCAACTACGCCACCGAGGTTCGTCTTGATGGTCACTGGGTTAGCGTTGAGCAGATTCGCATGGACGGGGTCATCGTTGTTGACCAGGCAGGCAGGACCGCTCCGGTTGTCAAGAAGTTGCGTTCGGTTCTAAAGGGTGACCAGATCGTGTGCGGGCTGACAGGGGTGCGCGTACTGCCGGATTTCGTTGAGCGCGACAGGGTGGATTTCGGTTTCATGTCCGGTGAAGTTTCTACGGAACGGAAAGTGCGTCTTGCCGTTGATCGGGTGGCGGACATTATCAGAGACAAGGACAAAAGAGTTGTCTGTGTCAGCGGTCCCGTTGCAGTACATACCGGCGGATCCACAGACCTTGCCAAACTCATCGAACACGGCTACATTCACGCGCTTCTTGCCGGCAATGCCCTGGCCGTGCATGACATCGAGGCAAACCTCTACGGCACTTCGCTGGGCATTGACCTTTCGACCGGCTCACCTGTTGAGATGGGGCACCGCAACCATTTGCGGGCGATTAACGAAGTCCGCCGGGCCGGGTCGATCAGGGAACTCGTCGCCGAGGGAACGCTGACATCCGGTGTGATGCACGCTGTCATAGAGTTTGACATCCCGTTTTGTTTAGCTGGATCGTTGCGAGACGACGGCCCGCTTCCGGAAACCGTGGTTGACATGAACGAAGCTCAGGACATTTACGCCCAGATGCTCAATGGTGCGGATGTCGTCTTGATGCTCTCCACCATGTTGCACTCGATTGCTGTTGGCAACATGCTCCCCGCGAGAGTTCTGACAGTTTGTGTGGACATCAACCCGGCGGTTGTCACCAAACTCAAAGATCGTGGCTCACATCAAACTATCGGGATCGTAACCGACGTAGGCCTGTTCCTTCATCTTCTCGCCAATCAGCTTCTCCGCGCCTGAGACGGCGCAGGAGCGGGTTCAGGAAACCTCCTGATGCCCGACGATCAGCCTGAGCAGTGGAGCTTGTCCACGTCCGCTTTAGGTTCTTGTTGTGCAGTTATTTCCGGTATTCCCAGACCTCTCAAGTACTCGTATGTGTGATCATAGAATTCTTGCTGTCGTGTATGGTCATCACTGTTGCCATTAGGGACGAATATGATCATGCCTTGTCGGGCTCGTGTCAGAAGCACACGATAGGCATTCTTCAAGTACTTGCAATTCTCCGGACTCCTAATTGTTTGCCAGCGAGTACCCCGGAAGCAATGATATTCCCATCCTCCCTCGTTGAATCTTAAGTCTCCGTCCCATGCTACGCATGTCCAGTCTAGCTCAAGTCCTTGTATCTGGAATTCAGTTGCAACGTCTTCAAGATAGTAGGAGGATCTGATGTCAGTCTTTCCATTGAGAAACCAGTGCCTTGGGTCAATCTCCGCCTTCACATTGAAACCAAAGGGCTTGATTCGTTGTGCTTCTGAGGACGCTATGATCCCAAAGCGTTCTGTTCCGCGAGCCTTCTGCCGCAGCCAGGCTTTCGCAAAACGAATGTCTCGGGTTACATAAATCGGGAAGGTGGGAAGAACCTGGCCAAGAATGTCCTTCGCCTTGTCTTGCTCACAATCAAGCAGCGCCTTAACAAAAGACGAGACCCCTTCAGCACGGAAAGAACGTATTGAAGTCGCCAGGTGAAGATCTGATCGTTGTTCAAGACAACGCATGCTGCTGAGGACTTCCCGCGTTAGTACATCTGTGTATTCCGAATCGACAAGGTTGTCGGATATAAACACTGACCATTCAGGGTATGATAAACGGAGAACTTTGAACCATTCTGTAAGGCCAGCTTCACCCGTATTTATTTCCTGACCACCTCCAATAAGACAAATGAGCGTAGCCCAGCCATTGTGTCGATCCATCACTGATATGAGAAACTCCGGTTCAGACATACCAAAATTGGATATCCCCTTTCTTGTTTTCATGAAGGATGCTGTTTGTTTCAGGTCCCATGCTCTCTGTGCTTCATCGAAGATGGCGACTCTCTCAACCGGAGCGGCTGAAGATGCCATCAAATCGTCTCTGAAGTGGTGGATGTTCTGGACGAAAGCTTTGACTTTGGAAAGAGCAGTTGATTTCGTTAGCTTCTCTCCTGCAGCCTTAGCTCTTCCCACATCATCACGAGCTAGCGCCTCTCTAAGCACGTTCACCAATGGACCGTTACCAGATAGAAAGACAGCGTGCTCACCGTTCTCAGGATCGTGCCATGAGTTGGCGATATTCAAACCCGCGAGAGTTTTTCCAGCACCGGGAACGCCGGTGACAAAGCAGATGGATTTTGTGCCTTTTTCACGAGACTGGGTAATGATCTTGGTTATTGCTTCTGTAGTCTTCGTAAGATTTTCTGCCCCGGCTTCACTTCTTGAGATCTCCTTGACGTTATGTCCTTGATAGAGCGCCTGGGCTGCCTCAACAATCGTTGGCGTGGGGCAATAGATTGAATCCAGCCAAGCGGCTGGGTTAATTTCCGGTCCGGACACTCTGTCCATAATTACACGAAGCATCTCAGCAAAGTCATGTCGGTTCGCGCAGATCGGGCTGATAAGGCCATCAGGGTGTTCGGTAAGAGACAGTGGGCGACCAGAGGCTTCTGTGGCAACCAGGATTGGAAACACAAGTTTGTCGTGACTCTGCTTGTGAAAGTTCTTGAGATCAAGAGCATAGTCGAAGACCTGATCAATCGCATGTGACGTATAACGGGTTTCCCCAACCTTGAATTCGACAACAGCGGCGACCTTCGGAAGCAGTAGTATCGCATCCACCCTTCTTCCCATTCTGGGGATCGAATATTCGAGTAGGATGTATCCGCTAATCCCCTGCAGAGCGTTCCGGAGAACCTTGAACTCGTCAATCCACGCGTTTCTCTGAAACTGATCCAGCGTGAGTTCACTTCTGAGGCTCAGATGCCCCAAGACTTCTTCGTCACTGGCAGTAAGAAAGTCTTGAAATGTGGAATGATAATAGGCTCGGGCTACGACAGGCATATTTTTCCTCTTGATGCACAACATAACACCATACAATGCTTCTTCACAGCAGTTTGTCCTATCAGAAAGTCAACGCGCAATGTCAACCAGCAGGGTAAGGCGGGTTCGAAGACGGACCCTCCCTACAAAAGCTCAGCTGAGACGGCGCAGGAGCGGGTTCAGGAAACCTCCTGATGCCCCCAATTGCCTTGACATTCCAGCCTTTTTGTCCTATACTGTGTTCAAGCGCAGGGGACCCAAAACACGAGGTGGAGATATGCGAAGATTGATTCTTCTCTTTGTTCTTCTTCTGGCCTTTTCGACAGTTCAAGCAACAACAATTCACGTTCCGGCTGATCAAACTACGATTCAGGCGGGGATAGATGCGGCGGTGACAGGTGACACAGTTCTGGTGGCTGCGGGCGGTTATCCGGAGAATATAGAATTCATCATAGACGTCGTGCTTCTGTCCGCGTCTGGTCCTGACGTAACATCAGTGGCCGGAGTGGCCAGCGGGCAGCCGGTGGTTAGATTCTCTGGCGGTTCCGGCACGGTCAGCGGGTTCACGATCCAAGACGGTCAACTGGCAAGAGGTGTATCCGTTGAATCAGGGTGCGAAGCGACTATTTACAATTGTGTTGTTACCGGCAACGATGATGGCGGCATCCACTGTGACGGCGCAGGTACTACTATTCGCAAGTGCGTTATCTATAGCAATGGCTACCCGTGGTCCGGTGCAGGTGTCTGGGTAACCGCCAACCAGGTTGTAATCGATAGCTGCGTATTCCATGACTGTACCTCTGAAGCGGGGGGTGGGGCGATCCACGCCGACCAGATGGATGATCTGACTGTCTCTAAGACTATCGCGTATGAAAACTCTACCGGCGGGCACGGGGGTGGGTTCGTTTATGTCTATTACAGTTCCAACGTAACACTGCTCGGCAATACCATCGTAAGCAATACCAGCGAGGACCGTGGGGCCGGTATAACGGCCTGGGATGCCGTTGCTCTGGAGGTTCGCAACAACATTATCGCTTTCAATAACGTTGGCTATGGTGTCTGGATAAGTGGGTCGTCAGGAATCGTCTGTGAGTATAACGACGTATACGGGAATGAGGGCGGCAATTACTACGGCTGTACCGCAGGGTCAGGGTCAATCTCCGAGGATCCGACTTTTGTGGATGCTGCTGCCTATGATTTCACTCTGCTACCAGGATCACCGTGTATCGATGCAGGAGACCCCGCCCCTGCCTACAACGATCCGGATGGTAGTCGAGTTGACATGGGTGCTATATGGTCACTGGCCGATTATCCGTTAGTCCGAGATCTGAATTTCGGCTCAGATGCAGTAGGGGATATCGTGATCAATCCCACTCCAACCATATACTGGAGTTATCTGGATCCGGGGAATCCTACGCAGTACCAGTTTGAAGTTGAAGTAGGTTACGACGACGACTGGAGCGTCGCCGAGATGTGGGACACTGCCCCGACCATTAGTACTGACACAACGGTTATCTACGCCGGACTACCGCTGGAAAACGACGGTTCGTATTACCTTCGAGTCCGTGTCCACAACGGCACGGACTGGAGTGAGTGGAAGGAGTTGGCATTCCAAACACACTTCGCGACGGTGATTCATGTGCCGGGGACATTCTCCACGATTCAAGAGGCAGTTGATCATGCTGGAACTTTCGACACAGTCCTTGTTGCTGCTGGAGACTATTCTGAGAACGTAGTTGTGGGCGAGACCATTACGCTAATTTCCGAATCAGGTCCGGACGTGACATTCATAACTGGTGTAACTTACGCAGAACCAGTGATTCGTTTTCATTCAGGAGCAAACTTCTCCGGCACGGTCAGCGGATTCACAATCCGAGATGGTCAGTTCTCAAGAGGCATATATGTAATGTCCGGGAATGCTCCGGCCATCTATGACTGCATTGTCACCGGCAACGGTGATGGCGGCATTCACTGTGATGGAGAAGGAACTGTTATTTGTAAGTGCGTTATACACAACAATGGCTACCCGTGGTCCGGTGCAGGTGTCTGGGTAACCGCCAACCAGGTTGTAATCGATAGCTGCGTATTCCATGACTGTACCTCTGAAGCGGGGGGTGGGGCGAT
>QNAF01000151.1 GCA_003641405.1 Candidatus Zixiibacteriota bacterium
GGCTCGGTAGGTTCATAAGGATACAATACAGACGTTACCACACTCCCCTCCCAAAGCCTGATGGAACGTGCCAAAGATATCGACTTCCTCACCGAGTATTTCATGCCCAAGATCGCAGACGAGATGGACAGATCACCCATGGATGTGAAATGGGAGGGCATCGAGAAACTGCGCAGCCACAACTGGCCGGGCAATGTCCGTGAGTTGGAGAACACGCTCAAACGCGCCACAGCCCTCTGCACCAACGACCACCTCGGAGCCGATGACATCACGTTCGTCACCAGTGAAAATGGTTGTCTAACCGCTGTAAACTCTACCGGAGAGCACCGACTCAAACTGACTGGCAACCTTCTCGATGACAACCAGCGTTCACTGATAATCAAGGCACTCAACGATAACAACTGGAATTACACCAAGACCGCCACTGAACTGGGCATCGGTCGCACAACACTGTGGCGAAAAGTCAAGAAATACGAACTTCGCCGCGAACCCGTGTAAGTAACACATAGGGATCAACCACATGGGACAAGAGCAACCGCAGTATTCATCACAAATGAGACACTCCCAAGGCATACTGCGACTCGTCGAAGAACTGGAAAGTGTCCTTGTCGACAATGCAGAACCCCGTGAGATGTTCCTTGAGTTCACACGACATCTCGAAAGAGAATACGACATCGCCAAAGGCCTGCTGGTTTTGAAGGAAAATGACAAAACCAGGTTTCTGGCTGTGGCCTCGTGGAATCACGGCAAGACGCGCAAGAATCTCTCGCTACTTCTGCCCTCCACAGGTTCGCTGTTCGAAAAAGTTGCGGAACAGGGTCAGATCTACACCGATAACTTCGCGGAACTATACGATGGCAATCAAATGGAAAAACGACTGCTACTCGATGACTATACTCAGTCGTTCATGCTCAGGCCGTTGAAGCATGACGCCACAATTGTGGGATTACTTGGCTACAGTTCCGAAAACACGGATGCGTTTGTTACATTCGAAGAAGGTCTGCTCGACCCGGTCATTGATCACTTTGCAGCAGTAATTGCTCAGTTTCAGTTGACACAACAGCAGTAGTAGCTGCGTTATTCGTCAAGATTCACCCTTCTCAAGTTCACGTTCAATTTCCCGCCGGGCGCGATTGTGCTCGGCATTGGTCCTGGAGAACCGGTGTCGCCCGGTACCATCAGCAACGAAAAATAAATAGTCCGTTTCCTCGGGATGAAGCACGGCAAGAATGGCCGCCAGTCCAGGCGAATTGATGGGTGTGGGTGGCAGACCCTTTTTTAGATAAGTATTGAAATCCGACTTCTTGCGCAGATCCCGTTTATACAGCGGCCGGTCAAGACCACCAAGCCCGTAGATAACTGTTGGGTCGGCGTCAAGTTTCATGTTCCGGCGCAGCCTGTTGTGGTAGACCGAGGCAATCCGGGGCTTTTCCTCGTTGAATCGGGCTTCCGCTTCCACAATTGAAGCCAACACCACGACCTCTTCTCTGCTGAGTCCTCCCACAATCTGTTCCGGCCAGACTCCGGTAGTCTTTGCGTTGTACATTGTAATCATACCGTCTACTATGTCTCTCACTCCGGTACCCCAGGGGAAAAAGTAGGTCTCAGGGAAGATATAGCCTTCGAGACAGGGGATCGAGTGAGTGCTCAAGAATACCGAATCGGTGTTCAGCGCAACAATGTCTGCGGAGTCAACTTCCATGCGTTCCGCAATGATGGCAGCCACTTTCCAGATTGGAGCACCTTCGATAATAGTCACTCTGACTGTGACAAAATCTCCACGCTCAAGCTTGTCCAGTACTGTGCGGCAACTGTTCTTACCGGTGAAATCATAGCGACCCGGCACCAACTTCCTGTCAATACCACGCCAGCGCGCAGGATAGAAAAGCATCGGTCGAGACGATACCACTCCCGAATCAAGGAGCTTCCCGGCAACAGCATGAAAGCTGTCCCCAGACGCGACGACAACGGATATCGTACGCTCACCAATGTCTACTTCCCGGATGTAGCTGATACCGAAATAGGCCGTTGCCACCACAACGACAACGAGCAGTACGATGATTGTTTTTCTCAGCAACCCTTGATAACCTCAAGTTTCAATTCATGTTCCTCCGTCGAGGAAACCCACCTGAAGGGCCTGTTGAAAAAGCCCTCTTACGTTGTTGCGGCAGGTCTTGCGAGTTCATGTCCATGGATTCGTGTGACCTGCCGCCCTTGTCTGATATGGACTTACGTGTCGGGTCACAATCCGCCGCGGGCGAATCAAGACCCGACACAACGCTGCTACGGGGTTTATCAACAAGCCCTGAAAGGTGGGCCACCCGACCATGTGACCGGCAGATGTCCACATCTGCCGGATGAAACGGCACATGTGGACATGTGCCGTGCACAGAAAATCCTCTACCACTACCCAGCCACCTCATCAAGGTACCGTTGAAGTATGACTACTGCTGCCAGCCTGTCAACACGGCTCTTTTTTCGACCTGTTCGCTTACCGTGAGCATGAATGATGGAAGCGGCCTCATTCGATGAATCGGATTCGTCTACTTTGTGTATCGGACCTTCGTAGATGGCTTTCAACTTCTCGATAAACTCGTCAACCTCTTCACACATCCGGCTCTTGTCTCCCGATGCCAGCAGCGGATAGCCGACTATCAGAGCATCCAGCTCGTATTCCCTGATTACTCCTGCAAGTTCCTCAATCGCCTGCTCCATTGACTTGACCTCGATAGTCATCAAAGCGGAGGCTATAATTCCCATGGGATCAGATTTGGCCAACCCGATCCGCTTTCGGCCATAATCGATAGCAATAAATGCCCTGTTCTCAACTGAACTCACAATGGAAAACTACGGATGGACCTCAAAGAAGTCAAAAAACAAATACTGGCTAAGTATATCCTGACAAGAACGCCTACGTCTTCCGCTCCTTCTTCTTGGCGGCCGGGAACAGGATGTTGTTGAGAATCAGCCGGTAACCCGGCGAGTTCTTGTGCAACGACAGGTCGGTCGGCGGGTCGTGAACCATGTGCTGGTAATCTTCGGGATCATGACCAGACAAAAACGTAAATGTACCACGTCCGAGATTGCCGTGAATGTAGCGAACTTCGTCGAAGTTATCCGGCTCACCGAGGATCGTGACGTGTTTCTTGAGCAGTGATTTGCGGAATCCGGTCACCTGCCCCATAAAGCCGTCAACAGTGTTAGTATGACACTGCACCAGCATGGTGGGTACGGGATCAAGCTTTGCGGAAAACTCAAACAGGTAGAAGTAGTCGTACTGGGGTGAAGGAAACCGCATCAGACGATCCGGATAGGTATCGATGTTTGAGCGACGATACAACATAGGCTGGAAACAGGGTTCAAAGTTCTCAAAGGCGAGGGTACGCGAGAAATCAAGTTTGCCGAGTGCTCCAGGGTCGACCGGGTCACCATCCAACTCCTGTGGTACAATGTCCACGCCATCGGCAGCCAGCGCAATGTCAATCGTCTCCGGTGCTGAGCACATTGAAAAGAAGAAGCCACCACGACGGATATAGTCATAGATTGTCTTGGCAACGTCTCGCTTCATCTCCGATACTTTGTTGTAGCCTAACTTGAGCGCCATGTTCTCATTGGTGCGCACATCGGCCTGGTACCAGAGCGTGTTGCGAAACGATGCGTAAAACTTGCCGTACTGGCCGGTGTAATCTTCGTGATGTGAGTGCAGCCAGTCGTACTCTTCGAGATCACCGGAGAGGACTTCTTCGTCCCAGACAACGTCATACTCGATCTCAGCGTAGGCCAGTGCAAGAGTAACGGCATCATCCCACGGCTGCGCTGAAGGCGGTGAGTAAACAGCAATGCTGGGAGCCTTCTCAAGTTCTACCCTCTCCATATTCTCAACTTCGATACGACGATAAATATCTGCGATCTGCCCTTGTGTCAGTTGCTCATAGCTAACGCCGCGAATAAGGCAAAGATCAGCCATTTCACTGGAGTAGTCGATCAGAAATGAGCCAGCGCGATAATTCAGCAGCCATTCCGCCTTGTAGTCCTTTTCAAGAGCAGAGTAGACCACTCCATAGGCTTTCAGATGATCGGTCTGGACATCGTCCATAGGTATCAGCAGGGATGCCGCCGACAGGGTTAGCGGAAAAAGGCATATAAGTACAGTAACAAGGAACTTATGCATAGTCTGTGTCTTTAACGATTGAGGTAGTTGAGAAGTTCATCTTACTTGTCTGTGTCGGCTGCTCCCGTTGGTCGGTTGACTTCCTTCCGCTGGGCGACAGCTTTGCGACGAAACTCGCGGTACTTATACAGGTACTCGGCGATTTTAGCTTCGCGACCGACGCTTTTGGGCTCATAATACTGCCTACCCTTAAGTTCATCCGGGAAGTTCTCCTGGTCCGCCAGAGCGTTATCAAAATCGTGGGCATACTTATAGCCCTTGCCGTAGTCGAGCCCCTTCATCAGTGAGGTAGGGGCGTTACGAAGCCACAGCGGCACAGGTAACGAACCACGCTCGGCCGCATCGGCCCTGGCCCTGGCAAACGCCACGTACGCCGAGTTTGACTTGGGCGCACAGGCCAGATAGATGACCAACTGGGCAATCGCCAACTCTCCCTCAGGAGAACCGAGAAAATGATATGTGTCCCTGGCGCTGATAGCCATCGTAAGAGCAAACGGATCAGCCAATCCAATGTCTTCTGACGCAAATCGGATCAGGCGTCGGACGATGTACAAAGGCTCTTCGCCGGATTCCAGCATCCT
This sequence comes from Candidatus Zixiibacteriota bacterium, assembly GCA_003641405.1. Lineage (GTDB taxonomy): Bacteria > Zixibacteria > MSB-5A5 > GN15 > FEB-12 > B22-G1. The sequence goes on from QNAF01000151.1 coordinate 4,753, forward strand.
CGACAACCAGTAGAGAGCCGCGTCCGGATCACCACCCCGGATAGTCTTGTGCAAAGCGGAAATCAGATTGTAATGTTCTTCACCGGCTTTGTCGTATACAAGCGCCCCCTTCTGGTGGACATCGCGCACCAGATCGACATTCACCTTGCCGCCTTGACCTACATAGGACGCAACAGCTTCCAGCAACGACAGTCCTCGGCGGGCATCGCCATCAGCTGCCTCAGCGACAAACCCCAGCACTTCCGGCTCAACTGAAAGCTGCATGTCTGCAATCCCGTTCTCATCATCAGACAGAGCACGTTCCAGAACGGTACGGATGTCATCCGCGGAAAGGCGTGTCAGCACATACACTTTCATTCGCGAGAGCAGCGCCGAATTGACTTCAAACGACGGGTTCTCGGTTGTCGCGCCGATCAGCACAATATCTCCCCGCTCAACGTAAGGCAGAAAGGCATCCTGCTGGGCTTTGTTAAAACGGTGAATTTCATCAATAAAAACGTAAGTGCGTTTGCCGGACATATTGAAGTAGTCGCGCGATTTGGATATAAGCACCTTGATCTCTTTGATACTGGAAGATACCGCCGAGAAAGGCACATACTGACCTTTGGTGTGATGCGCTATCAACTGCGCCAGGGTGGTCTTACCGGTGCCGGGCGGTCCCCAGAGAATGATAGACGGAACGCGGTCGCTCTCAATAGCCTTGCGAAGAGGCGTTTTCTCGCCGATGACCTTCTGCTGGCCCACGAATTCATCAAACGACGCGGGGCGCATCCGGTCGGCCAGAGGAGCTACCAACTCCTGGCCACTATTGCTCTTGTTTGACTCAAAGAAGTCCATTAATGCCAATATAGAGCCGGATTCGATATGCCACAATCACAAAGGGGATGGATGAGGAAGCCGGTCAGGAACTCAATCGGCGTAGTCGTATCCGTGAACAGCAATACCGAACACGCTGTAAACAAGTGAGTTTTGGGGTTCGTAGATGCTGCGTCAGATAGAACTACCGAGCCTGCCCCAGCGGACATGGGTCGGGAAATGATACACCCCGTGCCCCACCCATCGGACAATGTCGATAACGTATGGAAAGCTCCATCCAGGCGGATCTTCGTGCGGTTCCCACGACCAATAAACAAACACGGCTTTGCCCTTGATGTTCTCCCGCGGTACGGACCCCCAGAACCTGCTGTCCCGGCTGTCATCACGGTTGTCACCAACAACAAAGTATTGATCGGAAGGCACTTCGTAGGGGCCAAAGTTGTCGCGGAACGACAGGTCACCCGGAATAATCCGTTTGTCGATGTGTTTGGACATAGTCGGAATCGAGGCGACGTCTCCGTTCACATAGAGGATTTTGTCGGCCACCTGCACTTCGTCACCCGGTATACCCACTACCCGCTTAATAAAATCCTTTTCCGGATTGTTGGGGTACTTGAAGACAACAATGTCTCCCCTTTTCGGGTCGCTGCCGTAGTCATAGGCGAGCTTATTGACGAAGATATAGTCGCCTGTCATCAGGGTGTCTTCCATCGACGCGGAATTCACGTGATAGGCTGAGATCACGAATACCCGTAGCAGGGCAGCCGCTACGAGTGCGATAATGGCCGTTTCCAGATACTCGCGCCAGAGTGGCTTGTGTTTCTTCTTCTGAAGAACCTCACGGGCCTGGCGCTGGGTTTCGGCCTGCTTGAAGTCCTGGATTAAGAAATCTTGTTCCATACCTTAGAAGTATCGGTTTTATCCCCCACATCCTTAAC
>QNAF01000152.1 GCA_003641405.1 Candidatus Zixiibacteriota bacterium
AGATGATCGTAGATGAGACCGGGTTCGACTTCTACTTGAAGATCGTCCTGCCAGAGGTTGACGATTTTCGTCATGCGGCTGACGTCCAGAACGATGCCGTCAGAAGACGGGATAGTGGAGCCTTCAAGCGCGCTACCTGCCCCCCGGGTTGTAATAGGGGTTTCGATTTCGATGCACAAACGGACTACTTCGGCAATATCTTCGGCAGTAGTCGGCCAGACAACGGCAAGTGGTGTAACGGCTTCGAGAGTAGATTCGTCCTGTGAGGCTACAGCGAGTTGATCAGGATGTGTGGATACCTGATCTTTCGGAAGAATCTCTGTGAGTCTCTCAGCGACATTCATGTTTCAATCAGAGTTCCTTCACAAACGAGTGTGAGTTGGGGCGAGGACCCGTGCCGGTTGATTTCCTGATGTCGTGAGCCAGCACAATCGAAGGTCGGACATCTTCCAGACCAAACCCATTACCTTCCAGCGTGCGACGGTATACTTTCGTGTGCAAGTCAGTGAAACCACCCGAGAACTCAATCTCCTGTCCGTCAATGGTTATAGATCGGTACGTTGTCTGTTCCTCAGCATTTACGCTGGGGGGAAGATCATCACGGTCAATCGACAGATACCATTTCACGCGGGCACGTTCAAGTTCCAGGTAACCACTGGTTGTTTTCGAATGAGATACGTGAACCTCGCTTGATTCAACGGGTCCGAAGAGCCAGATGAGCATGTCGAAGAAATGGATGCCGATATTTGTTGCCAGTCCGCCCGAGCGATCCGTCTGGCCCTTCCAGGATATCAAGTACCAGATGCCGCGCGACGTGATGTAGGTGAGAACAACGTCTTTCTTTTTACCGACCGGTTCTGAATCCAGCTTCTTCTTAAGTTCTATTAGCGACGGATGCACTCGTAGCTGCAATATGGTGTTGATTTTGCGGCCGCTTTCCTGCTCAAGTTCCTCCAGGGCATCGATATTCCACGGGTTAAGGACGAGCGGCTTCTCGCAGATGGCGTCAGCACCTACCCTAAGAGCAAACCGGATGTGGGCATCGTGCAGATAGTTCGGTGAGCAGACGGACACATAGTGAACACGTTTATCATCACCCTGACGACGGAGCTTTTCGACGTGCCGGTCAAAACGCTCGAATTCTGTGAAAAAGTTCACATCACGGAAGTAGCGGTCGAGTATTCCTACGGAATCACTGGGGTCAGCCGCCGCAACAAGCTGGTTGCCTGTGTCGCGGATGGCTTTAAGGTGACGTGGGGCTACATACCCGCCGACACCTGTTATTGCAAAGTTCTTGCTCATGCTTTGTCAGTCCTGTCAGTGTTCGAAGTCATTATGGTTTCCGAATCATTGCCGGATAAGTAATATTAGTTCCCTGTCCTTTCAGGCGCAACTACTTTACCGCCTTGAAGTGAGGGCCAAACCATGTCAGTTCTACATCGGACCGGGGCGAGAGTTCTTGACCCCAGGCTGGATCCGGCATATCATATCCCAATAATAAGTGATGGCATACATGAGGAAACCATGAAAGACTTAGTGCTGAAACTGTTACCTGAAATCAAAGAGATAAATGATCCGACACTGCAGGAGAAAGTCACTGCCTGTTGGCAGGAAGCTATTGAATTTCGCGGGTGGACCGAAGCATTACTGCTCAATATCCCCTTTACGCTACTGGCCGAGAATGTGCAGATCATGTTCATTGATCACGTTCGGGCCGTTTGCAGGATGTGCATCGCTGTTGATAAGACGCTGGACCAATACCACAGCAGAAAGAAAACCACTGTCAATCGCGACCATCTGGTAGCCGGTGCTCTGCTGGCGGATGTAGGCAAGTTGCTCGAGTTTGAGATTGTCGACGGCAAACCGGTCAAGTCTGATTACGGCAAACACATTCGGCATCCATTCAGCGGTGTCGGGCTGGCGTTCAAGCACGGGCTGCCGTCTGAGGTGATGCATATTATTGCGACGCATTCCAAAGAAGGTGCGGGGGAGAAGCGTACTCCGGAGAGTATCATTTTCCATCACGCGGATTTCATTGACTTTGAACTGGTGAAATAACATGGGACAGAACCTGGTAGAGAAAATTGCTCAGCGCTTTGCGGTTGGACTGGAGGACGGACAGGTTGTCAGTAGCGGCGACTACCTTTCAATCCGACCGGCTCATGTTATGACGCACGATAACACCGGGGCGGTCATCCCTAAGTTCAAGGCTATCGGGGCGACCAGCGTAGCCGACCCGCGTCAGATTGTGTTCGCTCTCGATCATAACGTGCAGGACAAAGGGGAAGCCAACCTCAAGAAATATGCCGGGATCGAGGCCTTTGCCAAAGAACACGGTATCGACTTTTACCCTGTCGGGCGCGGAATCGGGCATCAGATTATGTGTGAAGAGGGCTATGCCTGGCCCGGCACGGTGGCGGTTGCATCCGACAGCCATTCCAACATGTACGGCGGGCTTGGTTGTCTGGGTACTCCGGTTGTTCGAACGGACGCGGCGGCAATATGGGCAACCGGCCGGACATGGTGGCAAGTGCCACCCGTGGCCCGTGTGGCACTGACCGGGAAGCTCAGAGAGGGCGTTTCCGGCAAAGACGTGATTATTGCACTGTGCGGTCATTTCAACAGCGACGAGGTCCTCAATCATGCAATAGAGTTCGCCGGTGATGGTGTGGAGTGTCTGAGTATTGAGAACAGGCTGGCGATCGCCAACATGACCACGGAATGGGGTGCACTGGTGGGGCTGTTTCCATGTGACCGAGTGACGCTCGATTGGCTGAAGGCCAGGGCAGAACGCGTAACTGCTCGTGGTAAATCGGGAGTGCCGTCCGACTCTGACTGGAAAGGCGGAGTTAGTAGTCGCCTGAATGACACGCGGTTAGCGGTGCTATCTAATGAACCACTTGAGGCCGACAGGGATGCCTTTTATGCAAAGGAACTGACGCTTGATCTTGATCCTGTGTCACCGCACGTAGCAGGTCCACACAACGTCAAGACGTTCACACCGATTGTCGAGATGCGAGAGAAGAAGCTCAAGATACACAAAGCCTACCTGCTTTCCTGTGTGAACGGCAGAGTCGAGGATCTCGCGATAGCCGCCAGAGTCGTGGAGGGCAAAAAGGTGGCTTCGGGCGTGGAGTTCTACATCGGGGCGGCATCAGATGAGGTCCAGGCAGAAAGCGAACAGCGCGGAGACTGGCAGAAGTTGGTGACGGCGGGAGCCATCCCATTGCCTCCCGGGTGCGGACCCTGTATTGGGCTCGGGAAGGGATTATTGAAGGACAACGAAGTTGGCGTCTCTGCTACCAATCGCAATTTCAAAGGCCGCATGGGTTCGGCCAGCGCCGAGGTCTACCTTGCTTCGCCTGAGATCGTGGCGGCCTCCGCTATTGCGGGGTATATCGACTTGCCCGGGTGGAACGAGAGCCTGGAAATCAAAGCATCGATACGAGTGAACACGAAACCGGCTGGCGACAGTGTCAGCGTTAGTCTGCTTGAAGGATTCCCAAGGGAAATCATCGGTGAACTGATATTGTGTCATCAGGACAATCTGAACACAGACGGGATTTATCCCGGCAAGTACACTTACCAGGATGATATCACACCGGAGCAACAGGCTGAGGTTGTGATGGAAAATTACGATCCGGAGTTCGGCAAGATTGTCAAACAGGGTGATATTCTTGTCGGCGGGTTCAGTTTCGGTAGTGGCAGTTCGCGTGAGCAGGCAGCCACCGCACTAAAGTATCGCGGACTGGCGCTCGTGATTGCCGGGTCGTTCAGTGAGACGTACAAACGGAACGCGCTCAATAACGGGTTTTTGACAATTGAATGTCCGGAATTGGTCCGTGATATGAAGGAGCAATTTGGAGCCGAGCAGCTATCAGTCCGAACGGGTATTACAGCCAGGTTGGATTTCACATCGGCAACACTGACAACGGACAAAAGGTCTTATTCTCTCAGCCCCGTTGGCGTTGCCGCTCAGGAGTTGGTACTGATGGGCGGACTGGAAAACTGGGTAAAGAACAAGATCGCCGGCAAATGAATCGGATAATTAGCGAAACTCTTGTAGGGCAGGAGCAACCACTCCGAGAGTGCCTGTGCTCCTGCCACATCACTGTCGTTGCCTTACTGCTGGTCCTTGTCAGTTGCTGTTCAAGTGTGCCGGTCGAGACAATCAACACCGTCCCCATGATTATTTCTGACACTGTGGTCGAAGCAGCCGGCGATGTCCTATTCGGCTACACTGTGCGTTCTGTAGACTCCGACGGACCATCTCAGATTGTGCAATACGAGAATTTCCCAGCATGGCTGACTCCGGACGCTGATAGTATTTTCGGTACGCCGCCGGACGGTCTCAGCGACACGAGTTTTCTGGTAATTGTCTCAGATGGAATAGTCGCTGACTCACTTGAAGTCACCATTGACATCATTCCCACAATCATTGTCTACGGTGACACAAGAACGAATCACGACATTCACCAGCAGGTTGTCGATCAGATAATCCAGCACACACCGGCAGTTCTGTTCCATTCCGGTGATCTTGTGGCTGATGGCCGTATAGAGTCCCAATGGGAAACGTTCGATTCGATCACTGCCCCATTGTTTGCGACTACTGAGCTCTTCCCTTCGCTCGGGAATCACGAGTATCAGTCATCACTGTATTTTGACCGTTTCAATCTGTCGAACAACGAGCAGTGGTACTCGGTGGATCGATGTTATACACATTTCATTATCCTCAACTCCAATGTGGCAACAGACACGGCCTCCGAGCAGTACCAGTGGTTGGAGTCTGACCTGGCAGGCATTGCTGATTCGATCAGGTTCGTAATTGCCGTATTTCATCACCCGCCATACAGCACCGGCCCTCATACAGAAGATGAGAAGGGTCTAAGAGAGACTTTCGTGCCCCTGTTTGAGCAATACGGAGTTGATATCGTCTTTAACGGGCATGATCACCACTACGAAAGATCTTTCTGCGGTGGCAGGTACTATATCGTAACAGGCGGTGGCGGAGCACCACTGCGGGACCAGGCAAGGACACACCCATGCAGTCAACTATTTGTCAAGGCCTACCACTTCTGCAAGTTATCGGTGGTAGATGACCGCATGCTTGTCCGAGTGTATAACCTGGACGCACAATTGGTCGACCGGTTCTCGCTCGACGGGCGGGTATACCCGTGAGACCTGTAACATCATATAAAGCGACTTGTATACTGAAGTTAAATTGGACAATCGTTCGCATGCGGTGGCATCAGGTGTCTCTGCCTGACGCCCCTACGGATTCGACCGACTGCCAGGCAGGGACACCTGGCAGCACCGCCAACATTCTTCGCAAGAAGACATCTGAAGGTGATTGCACCGGCTTGGCATACTGGGGCGGGGGTGAGATCGTCTGGGCCTTCCATCATCCACCTCAGGGCACGCGCTGGTCGGTTGGGCTGGCATTCGAAGCCATGAAAATCGATACCGATGGCGACCAGACTCAATACTGGTACGGCGATGACCCAATCAGCGAGGTCGATGACACCGGAAGCCTGATAAGTGGCATCGACTATGAAATCGAGAGTTCCCAGACGGCGCTTAAGGTCTTTGTTGCATGCCGTTTCTGAGGTATTGTCACCGTGCGGGTTTGATTGTAGGTCAGGATCCTTGTGATCCTGACATTTGCGCGAAGCGCGAGACAACGGAGAAACTAAGACATTGAAATGAATTGCAGATAACGAAACGATAAATTTGGAAACCAACATGTCAGACAAAACAATCTCACGCAAGATCGCTGAGTTCGCAGTTGGACTCAGCTATGACGACCTTTCGCCGGAAGCAATCAACGAGGTCAAACGGTATCTCTACGACTCGATAGGCTGTGCCTACGGTGGCTATCACACTAAGGATGTGGGTATCCTTCGGGATATCTACAAAGGTATGGGCGGCGCCGAAGAAGCTACCCTGATCGGGTTCGGCGATAAGATGCCCGTGGTCAACGCCACGCTGGTAAACTCATTGATGGTTCGCGCCCTGGACTACAACGACATCTACTGGAAAGAAGACCCGTCGCATCCTTCGGACCTGATCCCTGCGGCACTGGCGGTAGGGGAGATGGTAGGGGCGTCGATGAAAGATGTTATCGTAGCGATCATCCTGGCTTACGAGTTCGAAATGCGCCTCTGTGAGTTCGCAGTCCCCGGAGTGCGCGAACGCAAATGGCACCATGCCACGCTGACGCAGTTCGTTTCGCCGATTGTGGCTGGTAAACTGCTTGGGTTGAGCATCGACCAGATGGTCAACGCCATCGGTATCAATGGCTCGCACCACCACACTATCGGCTGTCCGACCGCCGGCAAACTGACCATGATGAAAAACACGGTCGACCCGATGGCTGTTCAATCCGGTGTGTTCGCGGCGTTGATGGCCCAGAAGGGCTACTCCGGTACGGAGGCGGTGTTCGAAGGCAAAGAAGGTTTCATGGATG
>QNAF01000153.1 GCA_003641405.1 Candidatus Zixiibacteriota bacterium
ATAAAGTCACTACTTCCAAATGTTCATACTCGAGCGGCGGTGCTGCCAGGTGTCCCTGCCTGGCAGTCGGGGGAATCCGGAGGGGCGTCAGGCAGAGACACCTGACGCCACCGCATGCGGAGGCTTTTTCAACAGGCCCGTAGGCGGGCGTCCATGTCCCGCTCACTTTCGCTGTTGCTACTATAGAGTTATTCACATTGCCTGACACTGCCTGTCAGTCTGAATGTGTTTGTTGAACCCAGACATATGAAAACAGCATTTGTCTACATCATGGCCAGCGGCAAGAACGGTACGCTCTACGTGGGAGTGACGACTGATCTCGTCCGCCGAGTAAGCGAGCACATGAGTGATCTGAGACGTGGTTTCACTCAGAAGTATGGCATACATAGGCTGGTCTACTACGAACCGTGCGATGACATCTATAAAGCTATATGTCGTGAGAAACAGTTGAAGAAATGGAATCGAAGCTGGAAGATTCGCCTGATTCGTCGTTTCAACCCGGAATGGACAGACTTGTTTCCAGCGATAAGCTGTGAGCATGGATTCCCGCCGCCGCGGGAATGACATGCGGGAATCCACCTGAATGACGGGAATCAGAGGGAATACGACTTGGCTGAACATCATTCCCGCACGAGGCTGACAACCTTCTCGTGGAGGGCGGCGCGGTAATGAAAGCCGCCGACATCACTTTGGCGCATGATCCGCCCGTAATCGTCAAACTGCTCCCAGTCAACAAGGCGTACTTCGCGAATCTCACGCTTGTCCGTAAACTGGAAGTCACCTCTCACGTAGTGAGCCAGGAAAACAAACGAGCGCCAGAATATCTCTTCGTCACCATACGAAAACGTGACCGCAGTCTGAAGAAGGAATCGATCCAGTTCAATCTCGCAGCCGATCTCTTCTCGCATTTCTCGATTGATGCCATCGTGGAAACTCTCTCCGGGATCCAGGCCGCCTGACGGCGCCCTATAGAGCGTGGGAGGATAGAAATGCTTTGCGATGACTACGATTTTGTCATCCTTCTGGACGTAGAGAGTGGCGTCGTGATTGCGCCCGTGTTTCTGTGATGATCCAATACGGTTGACTTCCTTTTCGTCAACGTCGAAGCTGTACTTCTTCAAAGCTGGCGTGCCGTAGCGGACTGCCATTTCGGCTATCATGTCATCGGTTACATACATGGTTCAGAGTTGGTCCATAGTTGTTGAAAAAGTTACATATCTTAGATATTCATCCACGGTCCACAGTGCTGCCTCACATTTGGAGAAGATAGCAGTGGATTAATCCTGAATCAAGCTGATAGCCTGAAAACTTGACTTCTCAGAAGATCACCGTATTTTACCTGAGGTAATACTAAATGATACTCTCAAGCGATAGATCGTATTCGAATGTGGTTCGGATCACCGTTTGGCTCACGGCCGTATGGTTCTTCGCGGTCGTAGCGGGAGTCGACTGGTTCCACAATCATGACTTCCTGTCCTGTGGTCGGGTATGCTCTGTTTCGAATCACCATGCGGCACATCCGGATTGCCATCTATCGCGGTATTCCACGTTATTAGAATCCGAACGCTCCCACAGTCATGGGCATAACCGAAAATGCGCCGCCTGCCAACTGTGGTCTGTACTTTCTGCGACGGATTTCATTCAACCCCACTTTGTCGTTGCGGCCACTCCTGTCGCCGTCTTCTCTTCTTGGGAACCGCGAAAGGTTTCAGCAACATCCTTAATCCTGGTTACAGGGCGTTCTCCGCCGCACAATCGATTCTCTCTTACATCATAGACAGGTAACGGGTTATGTCCTGTTATTGGGATTACTAACCAAGATTCGACCGTTTTTTCAGGCGCTTACAATCAGCTTGTGCATTGAAATGCAGTCGATACTACGGTGTATTTTGAACAAGGAGACTACCTATGCTATTGAGAATCAGAAAAACGCTTCTGTGTGTTGTGGCCTTATCTCTCTTGCTGAGTGCGTTCATAGCGTACAGTGCAGGAGCTGCGGCTATGGGTTCACCTAGAGCAAGTGTAGCAGGAATCGTGATTGACGAGAAAGGGTCACCACTGGCAAACGCTACGATTACGTTACCGTCGCTTGACCGCGTTGCACAAGCCGACCGCGATGGGAGATTCGTACTACGAAATCTGCCGGGCGGTCCGGTACTGGTTGAGACCAGTCACGTCGGTTATGTAACATCGACCCTCGAGATTGATCCGACAGGTAGTGCGGATGAGGAACTTACCATAAAACTGAGACAAAGAGCAGTGTGGGGCGGGACGATTACGGTGACCGGATCACCAACCGCCGTTGACCCATTGACATCCCCGCAGGACATTCGATCTGTCGGAGGGAGTCAACTTATGGTCAAGGAGATAGCTGCACTTGGTAAAGTTCTGGAAAGCCTGCCGGGTGTATCGAATATCAGCACGGGGTCGCAGGCCGGCAAACCTGTTATTCGCGGCCTGAGTGGGAATCGCATTCGAGTGATGAAGGACGGCGTGCCAATGGAGCATTACCAGTTTTCATTTCGACACCAGCCGGTCCTTAACGTGTCACAGGCCGAGAGAGTAGAAGTGGTCCAGGGAGCAGCCAGCATCCTGTACGGATCGAATGCCCTGGGCGGGGCTGTTAACGTGATCACGAAGTCACTCCCCACCAGCGGTTATAGCCCGGCTCATCTCAACGGCGTGCTCAAGAGTCAGTACTTCACCAACAATCAGGAATGGGCAGGCGGGATCGAGCTTGAAGGCACCTCAGGCTTAATCGGGTATCGGGCGGGATTCACCCGACGGCGCGCCGACAACTTTAGCACCGCCGAGGCACCGACGTTCTCAGAGACCAATACTCCGGGTGACCCTAAGTTCACGGGCGAACTCCCTTTTACTAACTTCGACCAATACTCTGGATTCGCTTTGATTGGAGTATCCGGCTCCTTCGGCAACGTTCAGGCCATCTACGACCGATACGACAGCGAGCAGAACTACCTACTCGGGGGTGGGAAACCAATCGGCCAGAACCTTGAAAATGACAACGTCAAACTTAAGGGTAACATCTTGCTTGGCCCAAAGGTGAACTTGAAGCCCACGCTGAGTTTCCAGCGCAGTGTTCGCCAAGCTGCACCCGGCGCCAGCTATGAGGATAATCCCGACTGGTCTGTTGATCTCGTTCGCTCCGTCTATGAGATCAAACTGGACGTGGCTCACACGAATATCGCAGGCCTTGATGGAACAGTAGGGCTTGATGTAAACGTGCAGCACCAGAATACTCGTGCCTCCGGACTCCTCCCCGATGCCAGCATTGTTGATATCGGGCTGTTTGCCTTTGAAGAGCGTTCCCGAAACAAGCTTACCCTGAATGGCGGGGTGAGGTACGACTATCGTGAGCACAAATCCGAAGCGAACGCGGGCATCCTGCTTCCGGACACGGCGGCAGGGGAAACAAATGACGTTCTAACACAGCACTACTCTGTTCTGTCAGGTTCCATCGGTGCCAGCTATCGGATAACAGGTTGCCTTACCATAGCATCGAATTTCGGCCTTGGCTTCCGTGCTCCCGATCTTTTCGAATTGCACGCCCACGGGGTTCACGGCGGCGTGCAGGCGTTTCAGATCGGCAATCCATATCTTGACCCTGAGCGCTCCTACAGCATAGATGCCAGCTTAAGGTTGAAAACCGGCCGAGTGATGGCAAATGCTACCGTTTACCAGAACCGTATCGACAACTACATTTTCCTGAGGAATCAGGACAGGGATACAACGATCGGCGGTACCACGTTGGCCATTCTGAAGGCAGACCAGACTGACGGCACTATTATCGGACTCGAGCTTTCGGCAACGGTAGATGCGTTGGATTGGCTGCGTCTTGACGGTGCTTACTCTGCGATGACCAGCGACAACAAGGCGACAGATGAAGAGTTGCCTTTGATGCCGGCTGACAGGTTCTTAGGAGGATTGCGCCTCTCTGCGCCCAACTGGGGAGTTGTGGGAAGCCCATACGTTGAGTTTCATGTCAAGCACGTGATGTCAAAGAAGTCGGCAGGAACCTACGAACCGTTTTCGCAATTCGACCAGGTTCCCTTTGGAACTGCAAGTACAGACGATTATACAGTCTTCAGCGTATCAGTTGGGGGCACTGTTTTTCTCAACGGTCAACATGTATCTGTTCACCTTGAAGTCGAGAACCTGTTCGATGAAGTATATGTCGACTTCCTGGATACGTACAAAGGATATGCTCTCTCCATGGGAAGGAATGTGAGTTTGAGGATTCAAGTCCCGTTGCGCCTCCTGTAAGAGTCGCTTCGACGACCTGCAATCGGACGAGGTAATCTGAGAGTAACACAGGCCCGGTTGGCCAATCGGACCTGTAGTATCTGACAAGTCTACTTGCCCCGGACTGGGACCAAAGCTACACAAGTACGACTTCCTGGTAGAAAACTTGACTCTTCGGAGAATCACCTCTAAATTGGAGGCTTGTTGAAAAAGGTCATTAGCAATAAACCTGCATGTTTTTCGTTAGTGGTTGCTGGCACAAATGCTTGTGCGCGGCACATGTCCACATGTGCCGTGTCATCCGGCAGATGTGGACATCTGCCGGACACAGGATTTGTCAACAAGCCCTTGGCCTGAGGTAATTGCGATCAACAAATCGAAAATAGTAATAACCGGCGCGCCTGCTTCCGGAAAGACGGTGTGTCTTGAAAGACTGCGATCGGAACCGGCATTGGCCGATTCTGTCTTCCTTGATGAACTTGCGCGGAAAATCCTGAGGGAGAAGCCCCAAATGCGCAGTGACAAGTCCGCCTTCCATAACATTATCTACAAACAGCAGACGGCCAGAGAAAAAGCACTCGGGAACCGATCGTTTATCACTGATCGCGGCACGGCGGACATTTTCGCGTTTCACCCCGAAGCAGTGAGCGAGATTGGCACCACGATTGCCAAAGAACACAAGCGATACACGGCGGTTATACAGCTTGGATCCTCGGCTTCATTGGGGCCGGATCACTATGTCGGTGATAACATCCGGCGAGAGACAATCGAGGAAACGCTTCAGATCGAAAAGGCGCTCAGAAGTGTATGGAGTGATCATTCCGCGTATCACTTCATTGCCGCGCGCAGTGATCTGGGCAAGAAATATGCCGCTCTGCGTCAATTGATCTTTATGCTTGCGGGGGTAACAGATAGAATCAACATATCGACGGATGAAACGTCTAATGAATAAGCAATGTACATAGGTAGAAGGAAGAAGATACTATGACGAAACGTTCACTTATCCTTGCCGTACTGCTGACCCTGCTCCTGTTCGCATGGGCACAGGCAGAATCAGAGTTCTTCAAGGCATTCACAGACAATTACCATGAGCTTAGCACTGAACTTGCCAACAAGCCCCCGGCTGAACTCGCTGAGATCAGCGATTTCGTTTACGAGAAAGATGTTGCTACATTCACATTCGAACAGGGCAAGATGTACCTTCTCCGGAATGTTGAAGGTCGTCCGACAACTGCCATCTTTCTGGGAAAGGGACATGCGACCATAGACATTCCCACTCACACAGAACGGATCTCTTTACTATATGCCTCCGGTGATAGCGTCGTTGATGAAACGTTCGAGATGGCGTTTCTTCATTTCTCAGACGATTTCGACCTGCGTTTGAAAGAAAGATACCAATTCGAGCAGACGGAGCTGTCCTGGCGCGATTTTAGCAAGTCTCAGCAGGGAGAGTTTTTCTTTAGACCGATTGTAGCGCACAAATATGACAATCACTTCCAGCTTCTTCGTTCGCTGTATGAGCGCGTTGAGGACGGCTACTTTTGGATAGATTTCAATCGATATGTGTATTCGTTTGATCCCAGCCGACCGGAAGAGGTAGAAGTTGCTTATGAGCATGAGGGAGGCAATATCGCCACGACAAGAGGCGCTGTAATGCAGCGTCGCGAGAAAGCAATCTATGGTGATGATCGTGTGTCGGATATCGATTATCCGACGACTGCCCTGGCACGTGAGGGCACTCTGGTGATGGGGGGGCTCAACGGTAAGAGGGTGGACGAAGCATCTGTCGAACTGAGGTTGCAGATCAACAAAGACAGCCTGCGTTTTCTCTCGGTCTTCCTGAATCACTCCCTGAAACTGGACTCCATCTACTACAATGGTGCATCCGTGGACTATTGGCGACGTCGCAATTTCACGTTCATTGGTGTCATCCTGCCGGAGTACCGGTACTCTGGCGACACGGTCGGATTACAACTGTGGTATCACGGTAAGGACTACCGCACGGCATTGCCTTCTGTTGAGAACCCGGCACCGAGTCCGCACATTCTGACATTTGATATTCCGTCCGGATACAATTACATTATGCCGGCGATGGTTCTCGGTGAGTCTCCCCGCTCCAAGTACGTGCGATACAACGTTAAACCGCAGGAACCGTATCGCATGTTTCGGTTTCAGGCCTGTGTAACCGGTTATGACA
>QNAF01000154.1 GCA_003641405.1 Candidatus Zixiibacteriota bacterium
AAACCAAAATGACTGCTCTGGTAGCAGCCATGAGAAAACTACTGACCATCATCAACACTATGCTCGCAAAAGGAGAAAACTGGAATCCAAAACTCACTTGACAGCAAAGACAGTCCCTACTTTTTCTTCACACCGACGAACAGGTAGGCTTGCCGGGCGTCCTCGTGGACCGGATATTCCTGCAACTCCACCGCGAAACCGGCTTCTTCCATCAAGTCAATCCAGCGCTGTTGCGAAAACAACCCCGTTACATGCAAGTCCTGTTCCACCCGAAGCTTGCCGTCTTTGCGGATCAAGTAGAACATTAGTGTGTTTACGGATGTGTCATCTGGGTCGGGATCATACTCGAACTGGATGTGTGTCAGCGTTGTCTTCCCGTCGGATTCTGTGTCGTGCCAGAGCTTGCCGTCTGTGTAGTTCTCTGTCGTGTTGTCCGGCGAGGTCACAAACACACCGCCCGGCTCAAGATGTGCGGCAGCCGTGGCAAACGCTGCCCGAAGCTCATCCTCGGTCTGCATATAGGCGATAGCGTCATGGATGATGACAGCGTCGAACGTACGACCGAGTCTCACCGTGCGCATATCCCCCACAATGTGCTCAACGTCCGGGTTGAGACGCCGTGAGTTGTCCATGATTTTATCGGAGATGTCAACCGCGGTAGCTTTGAAATCATTCGTCAGGTGTGACAGGTTGTTACCGCCACCGACCCCGAGTTCCAGTATATGATGGCGGCCTTCGCCAAGTTTGTCGCGCAACGCCTTGCGCCAGAAAGAGGCTTCTTTGGCGTAATCCTCCGGCTTGCTGACCAACGGCCAGAGGTAAGCAAGATCTTTGTATAGGCGGTTTGTTTCGATCTGCTTTCTCTTCATGATTCATGAGCCAACATCGAACGTTACATTCAGACCCCATACGAATTTCAGACCAGCGTAACCAAGATTATCATCCAGCGGAACTCTGAGATGGAAACCAGGGTGAACATTACCGCTACCAAAACTTGCCGCAAACCCGAACTGGTGGATTGAGTTCTCTTTGAAATCACCTCCGTCTGCAGTAGCGTGCAGTCTGCCCGTGAACCCGAATGCCATGCGAGCCGCATCAGTACGAGTCTAGATCTGTAAGCCATAATCCATAGTGACCTCTGTATCCACGTTTTCCCTGCTTCCACTGTAAATTTCAATCGTAGGTCCCAGGTAACCATGGATGCTAACACCTGATTCCCAGAAGTGCCTCAGCCCGAACCGGCAGTTGACAGGTATTATATCCGAACTGAAGGCTTCGGCTCTGTCGAAGTCTGCAAATAGGCCATATTCTGCAGCATAAGGCTTGTCATCAGGAGCTGCAGGTAACCGGATTCCGAATTTACTATACCACTTTCCAAGAGTGTCCCCAATTTCAAGGCCAACATACGGATTGCCAAGCAGATTCTGGGCATTGATCTCTCTCCAGTAGTAATACGGATAATGATCGAAGCGTTGCTTCGTACCGTCATAATGGGAAAAGGGCACTTCCACCAGTACCCAGCAATTTTCGGACACGGGAACTCTCGTAGATAGAAACATTACCATGCTTGTTAATTTTACTCCGGACCAATGGCCATCTGGTTTCAGTATTTCCAGAGACACGGTCTGCTTGTCACTGTGAGGCAGCCATATCGACTGAGCGCTGACCGTGGTACAGATCGCGAGGATAGCGACAATCACAACCATCCCCTGTTTTCGCATTACCAACATTTGTTCTCCCTCCTGTTGATGTGTTCCCGTACCTATTTCTCCATAGCAAATGTCAGGTTACAAACAACCAAACCTACTCAATCTACAGTTCGGTCAAATGAAAAAGTCGGAACCACAGGCACTCTCGGAGTGGTTGGTTCCAACCTACAACCTCACTTCCCGGTAAACTCCGCCTTGCGTTTTTCCATGAACGCTTTCATTCCCTCGGTCTGGTCTGACGTGTCGAACAGGCCACCAAAAGCGTTCTTCTCAATGTCACACCCTGCTGATAAGTCCACATCCAGTCCGCGGTTAATACATCCCTTGGCTGCGGCAACAGCCAGCGGTCCCTTGGTAGCAATCACCTTGGCCATTTCAAGCGCTTTGTCTATCAATTGTTCAGGCGGGAAGACTTCGTCTACCAGTCCGATTCGGTGTGCTTCAGCCGCGTCGATCATCTCGCCGGTCAGGACCAACTGCATCGCCTTGCCGCGCCCGACCAGGCGTGACAAACGTTGCGTGCCGCCATAACCGGGAATGACACCCAGGTTAACTTCCGGCTGCCCCAGCCTTGCTTTCTCCGAGGCCAACCTGATATCGCAGGCCATTGCCAGCTCGCAGCCGCCGCCTAAGGCAAAGCCGTTTATCGCTGCGATTACCGGCTTAGGGAAAGTCTGGATAGTCATCGTTAGTGCCAGACCGCCTGCCGACAACTCGGTGCCGCCGGCTGCATCCAAAGCGGACATTTCCGCGATGTCCGCACCGGCCACGAAAGCTTTGGGACCCGCGCCGGTGATGACAACCGCACGGATGGAATCGTCGTCTTGATGACTGTCAAACACCTGTTGTAACTCCGCGACCGTTTCCTTGTTCAGCGCATTGAGCGCCTTCTCCCTGCTGATAGTGATTACCAGGGTCGTTTCTCTCTTCTCGACATGAAGGTTCTTTAGTTCGGTCATTTCATAACCTCGTAATTATATTTGAATATATGTGTTCATGTTTGGGGGAGTGTTGAAAAACCCCTTCTATCCATTTGGGTCTCGTACCGCTTGTACAACCGGTTACATAGGTTACCCTGTAGCCCACCTAACAGGTGGGATGACAGTGGAATAACAAGACCCCACCCGCCGGGTGGGCTACTAAAGCTGCCGGGAAAAGTGTCACATGTGGACATGTGACACGCACGGGAAACCCGACCTACCTGCTGTAGGTAGTCTCTCACTTTTCCACCATCCGCATCATCTTGAGACCTTCGACATGAGTCGATGTTCCGGTCAACTCAAACCCTGCTTTGAGAAAACAGCCTAACGCTTCCGGGGAGTCATGGTAGAGGTTGATCAGAACCTTGGCGGTACCCGGTCGTTCGGCAATGCGATTGAACAGCAGTTGCACCAACTTGGTGCCAAATCCCCTTGAGCGCTGATATTGATCCACAACGACATGTGCAATCTCAAACGCCTGCTCGATTTTGCGTTCCCACAACTCACCGTATGCAACCGGCTTGCGCTGCGAAAAAAGCAAATACGAAATCACACCCTGCCGCTGCCAGCCATCCACAACATCGTCCGGCGGCGGGAAATCAATTCCGCGACAAACGAACTGATAGGTTTCTTCCGTATCAATCCAAGACCGGACTACACCGGAATACTCTTTTGTGTACGGTATCAGATCAGCCTTTATCCGTATAGGATTGCTCATTCTGCAAAGTCCTCTTTGATAAACGTGGAATAGTATAGCCAAAAGAGTGGCCTGTGGCAACCACTACGGATCGGATCGGCGTCAGACAGAGGTATCTAACAACACCGCGTTTCTCCGCTTATCCCGGCAGATGTGGACATCTGCCGGGCACGGTTAGTAGTCTCCTAGGGCGAAACCAACCACTCCGTGAGTGTCTGAATGATTTTCCCAATTGCCCTCAGTCGTTCGGCGTGCCGTCGCAGTTCGGCAGGCAAGTCGTCGGATGAATGAACAATACATCGACCAGCAACGTCAGATCATCACTATCAATGCTCATTGGATCATGACAGGGTCGGCCGCAACTGAAATCAATATCGGCCTCATCCAGACAAATGCCATCCCAACCATGCGCAAGATCAATGTACATCGCGTTGATCATAAGCGACAGGTCTGCCCCGTCATAGTTGTATCCGAGAGTCCCTCCGGAACGATCCAGATCACCCACTGAAGGCGGGATACAGCATTCATCGTTAACTACGAGTGCAACCAGCCGAACAGTATCGCCGATGTGGTTGGTAAGGTTTACAATCTCAATTTCAGCCGTGTAGGTCCCGGGTATCAGTGATTGTGCATTCTGGTTTATCTCAGCTAAGAATTCGACTTTACCATACACCGGGAGAATCCCGGAAGTCCACCCAGACAGAGTCAGCCAGCCGGCGGTCGGGTCATTCAGTACTTCAAAGCTGATAGGACCGTCCAGCAAGTTCTCGATTTCGTATTGTATTGCGGTCGGGGTGAAGGGACCGCCTGCCGGACCCTCAGAGCTGCCATTGTCTGGCGGGGTCACTCGCATGGTCTTGTCGTTAGTCAACGCCTTGATACAGAAGTTGGCGGTTGAGTCTTCTTCGAATAAATCCAGCCAGTCAGAACCGCTGCGATAGTAGCTCTGGTCCGGCTTCGCCGATGATGTTACTATCGTGCGGTAACTGGCCCCCAGTAAGACTGGAATGTCGGATGTTCTGTCAAAGGCGTGTCCTCCCGAGGAAAGCTGCACATAGACGTAAAAACTATCTCCCGTGTTCAGCGACACCGGTAAGTCCAGATCAATAGTGTGAAAGCCGGTGTACTCAATGCTTCCGGTCTGAACAGATAACTCATCGGCAAGCTGACCGCCTTCGAAACTGGAGTAGACCCTAAATGTGTAAGAAACGCTGTCCGCCGCGGTATAGAAGCTTACCGAGCGTATCTGCTCCGGACCCTCAGATTCAAAAGCGTTGAATGCTTCCGTGCAATCCGTCCTTGTGTCACGCCATCCATGATAATCGTGGTAATAGATACGATCATACTTCATCGGCTCCGCATCCTGGAATGAGACCGCTCCCATCTCGGGATGTTGACAGCAATGCTTGTCATAGTATGAAATCCAGAAATATCCGTCGTAATTCCAGGTATCCCCCCAACTGTTCTTGCACAGCCAGGCGCCGGGGTGAGGAGCCTGAGTGGCCAGGTCGTCATCCCACCCGATAATTGCCACCGAGTGGTTGGGATCAAGCGTGCTTGATGGTGGCTGATACTGAATGTAGTTTTCCCAGAATCCACCGACCAGAAACGCAGTAGCTATAACACCCTCGGTCATGATTTTCTCTTTAATCAAGTCGATGTTGCTCAGGTCCGGTTTAGCAGTATAAAACTCGATATCACGGACATAGTAATAGTGATAATCGGAGTGCCACCTGTCGGGAGGTGTATCAAATGATTGTCCGTCGATATCTCTGATTGCGCCTTCGCCCCGTGAAAGGTAAGCTGCCACCACAAGATAATCGCCTCCATAGTGAACAGTCAGGCCGGCCCCGGTTGGTGGGTCGGTATCGTCGTTGTTGTGGGTGTTGAAGCCATTCCACCAGTCCAGATGATACTCCGCAAGGTTCGGTTCGCCGTCCTCTCCCGCTGCGGCCCAGTTACCGGTCATCAGCAGGTTGCCCTCGATTGATGACATCGTCCCGTGCGTCCAACATGTGCCCCCCTGTTGATTCTTCACCGACGTAACGTAGTTCTCTCCCCAAACCGACCGCAGGTCAAAGCTTGACGGTGGGTCGGCAAGAGCCGTACCAATCGCAGAAATGACAACTGAGGTTGCTAACAGTGTCAGATATATAGACGTTCTCATGATCCCTCCTAATATCTGTCGGTCACTATCATATAGCGACTGAGTTACAAAACAGAGCACAAGTTACAGTATCACTTACAATGACGGTGCCAGCAGGGCTTTTGTCAAATTGAACAGCCCTGCTATCAGAAGGTATGAGCAGGTTATTGAAAAAGTGACATTCCCTGGATGTTCACACCTTGCCCTCATCCCTGCCTGGCAGTGGCGGCAATCCCCTGCCTCTCATTGACTTGATCAGTTGGATTGGCTATATAGCGCCAGGGAACCGAACTTGTTGAGACGAAAGATCAATTATGATAGATTTCCTGTTTACCGAAACTCAACTGATGGTTCGTGACATGGCGCGCGAACTGACCGCCCGGGTAATCACTCCCACAATCGCCGAGTACGACCGCGAACAGAAACTCAACCCGGAGTTGCTTCCGGCGATGGCTCGCGCCAATTTGCTCGGGTTCTGCCTGCCGGAGAAATACGGCGGCCTGGGGACGGACTACATTTCGCTGGGACTGGCATGCGAAGAGTTGGAGTACGGTGATACTTCCGCGCGGGTGGTACTCTCCGTGCATATCGGTCTGTATGCACTGCCGATTCTGACCTGGGCCAACGAAGAACAAAAGCAGAAGTACCTGGTACCGGCAATCAAGGGGGAAAAGATAGGCACCTTCGGACTGACCGAACCCGCCGCCGGTTCCGACGCCGTGGGTATCCAGACAACCGCCGTCAGAGAAGGCGATCATTACCTGCTCAACGGTGAGAAGATGTGGATATCGCTGGCAGACGTGGCAGATTATTTCCTGGTGTTCGCCTGGACCGATCTTGAGAAAAAGAAAAAACGCGACCACAGCGGTCTCTCGGCATTCATTGTGGAGCGCAACTACGAAGGTCTATCGACAGGAAGCATTC
>QNAF01000155.1 GCA_003641405.1 Candidatus Zixiibacteriota bacterium
CTCCTGAAGATATCTTCGGGGAACCCGGCCTCTTTGAAAATCTCCTCGATTGCCAGCGCACAGCCGGGCACGTTGGAAGCGTGTTTGAGTATCCCGGCGTTGCCGGCCATCAAGGCCGGTGCCGCAAACCGCATCACCTGCCAAAACGGGAAATTCCACGGCATCACCGCCAGCACCACACCAAGCGGTTCAAAAGCCACCAGGCTGCGGCTGGCATCCGATGCAATTATTTCATCTGCCAGAAAACGCTCGGCATTTTCAGCGTAATACTCACAGCACAAAGCACATTTCTCAATTTCCGCCCGTGACTCGTTGATAGTCTTGCCCATTTCGAGCGTAATCGTCCTGGCATACCGCTCGATGTTTTTCCTCTGTACTTCCGCAGTCTTCAGCATCAGTTTCCTGCGAAGAGAAAAGGCTGTTTTCCTCCACAATTGAAATTCTTTGTCAGTTTCAGCAATTATCTGCCGGACCTCTTCGCGGGTGTGTTCCTGGTACTCTTTGATTAGTTCGCCGGTCGCCGGATTTATAGCTTTCATTCCGTCCTCACTTGGTAGAGAAGTCAAACAGCTCGCACATGTTGCATGTTACGATACTCTCTTGGGGCCAGGTGAACGCACTGTGCAATACCCATAGATCACTATCAACAACAATCTCAGTGGTTGGGTGTTCCCCTGGCAAATTCAGACTTGGCAGGCTGTTAGTTGATACCAATGGTCTTGAAACAAAAAGTCGACAGGTAGGCACCAAAAAATGGTAACGTTTCGTCCGCTCCTTCCAGGTGATGCCAATTCTCCACCCGATTGAAACCGGCTTCAACATCAACAAAAGCAAAACCTGTAAGGAACCCGCTGAAACCCAACGCGACCGAAAAAGTCCTCTCTACAACACCCGTCGGAAACGGCTCAGTATAATCACCTTCAATTTGCGCCCAGGGTGAGTCGAACAGGTCCTCGATAGTGCCTTCGCCCTGGCGATAGTAACCAAGGTTGACGCTTCCCTTCAGACCGTCACCGAACCACTTGAGTACTTTGAGATCTATAATGTCGTAGTCGTTGCCCAACGCTCCACCGATTGGTTTGTGATGGTAAAGATATCGATTGCGTTCATGCATCTGGTTGAAAGTCCAGTTGTTCACACGACTGTACTCAACATTGACATCAAAGCCCGGGCCAAAATCAGCAATGTAACAGCCTGCGATGATGCCAAGCTGATCCGGTTCCTGGTCACCCTGCGACTTGTTGTCGAGCTGGATGTCATCAATCAGTAGCTGTCCGTACAATTTGCATCCGGCTTTCGGCTTGTAGGTGAAATCAAACCCCACCGTCGTGTTGTCATTCAGGCCTTCATTGAGCTGTGTACCGTGAAAGAAGATCAGTGGATTGAGATAGAACAGATCAATCTGCCGACCGGGGCCACCAAACACGACAGTTTCGAACAGACCAACTGTCAGATTCCGAGCTAAATGGAAATCAAATCGATGGGCCGCAAAGTACCGATTCTCAAACTGCTCAACGTCATCTTCATCCGGATCCAGACCATCCAGCCGTGCCAGGCGATAGGAGGCCGTCAGTCTTCCCCAGCGAAACGAGTAGCCGAACCCGTCCAGTTTCTGCGCCGGTGCCAGAACCAGTGAGTTGCGTGGCCCCCAGAAAGAGGCAAAACGGCCAAATGTGGCTTCCAGATGGTTCGTGTGATAGTGAACAAACGCTTGCTCTACATCGCCCGCAAAACCACGCCACTTCTTGCCGGTGTAGTGTTCATCTTTGGCCAGTTCCTCATCCAGAATGAAACCGGCATACACAAACAATCTGTCCGCGGGCCTGCCCGACACACCGGCTTGCAGCTTCCCAAAGCTGGTCGCCCTCAATTTTCTGATACTCCGAAAATCCTCTGCAGCAAACGCAAACACGTTGACACTATCACCGGTTACATCACACAAGCTGCGAAACGGTCCCAGCCAGATATCACCCGTGTCAATACGATAGGGACCCAACTGATAATCAATATAGTCGAGACTGCGGGCTTCTTCGTGTAGTTGGCGGTCATAGATAAAATCGTATTCAGCTTGCCCCACGGGCAGGATGGCCCCCGCGATACAAATGGAACCAGGAATCGCGAATCCGACAACCAGAACGAATGTCTTGATGAATGATCTAATCATTGCGGTGACCTTCTCCATGGCACCGGTAGGGTTTCTTGTGCGCGGCATATGTCCACATGTGCCGTGTTGTTCGGCAGATGTGGACACCTGCCGCACACAGGGTTTTTCAACATGCCGGATGGCACTGGTAGAGTCTGTGAATTGATATCGACGTTTGGAAGCGCCACGGAACGCTACCTGCCCGACCCTTTCATGACGGCCGGAAGTGTTTTGGCAAGAATCTTGGCATCCAACCAGAGAGACCAATTGTCAATATATCGCAGGTCAAGACGCATCCACTCCTCAAAATCAATCTCGTTTCTTCCGTTAACCTGCCATAAACAAGTCAGACCGGGTTTCACTGAAAGCTTGCGGTGCTGCCAGGGTTCAAACCGGCTTACCTCCCGAGGCAGGGGAGGACGTGGACCAACAAGTGACATCTCACCGCGAAGCACGTTGAAGAACTGAGGAAGTTCGTCTATTGAGTATTTTCGCAAGAACCTGCCAACGGGTGTGATCCTCGGATCCTGCTTCATCTTGAACACTGGTCCGGACATCTCGTTCTTTTCGAGCAATTCCCTCTGCTTGTTCTCCGCATCGCTGCACATCGTACGGAACTTCAGCAACGAGAACCGCTTCCCGTTCACACCTGAACGCGTCTGTGTAAAGAACACCGGTCCCTTGCTGTCCAGTTTGATTATGGTGGCAACTATCGCCATAATTGGCGCAAAGAAAACTATGCCTGCAACCGCCCCGATCCTATCGATAATGCTCTTAGCCAACAACGCCGCATTGCCCTCAGGTTCAGACCTATAAACCATCATAGGCATTCCGTTGATACTGGATGGCCGTATTCTGGCAAGCTTTGGATCGTAGACATTCGGCATTACAAAAACACTTACTCCCATCTTCTCGGCAGTGTCAAGAACAATCTGGGAACTCGAGGTATCCGTCGGTTCCAATGCCCAGAAGAGCGCGTCAACCTGACCATTCGCTACGATACGCTCAAGCGAGTCAGGATGACCAACCAACGGGACATCACAATATCTCCAGAGTCCTTTCCTGTGATAGTCAAGGAAACCAATCAGCTGCGTGCTCATCTCAGGTGAGCTCAACACCATGTCCGCTACTTTACGTGCACGCGGACCACTACCAATAATCAACGCCTGATGGGCTGTGGCCACTGTTCTCCCATCCAATCTATCACGCTTTACCATAAGATTGATAACCAAACGCGAAAGGCTCATCAAGCAAAATTGCAATATAAAATTGCATATGAGGAAAGTTCCTGCTCCCAGCCTGTCTACAGGCCATGCCATGACAAAACACGCTGCCAACAGGGCGATTCCGATCGCTGTCTCATCAACCAAAACTCCAAATGCCCTTTTTCGGATTCCATAGGTACTCAGAATCGACTTCGGGCCTCGGGTAAGAAAATAGGCCACCCGGATCACCAGAAGTACTGCCAGTGCCTCATATACCCACATACCGGGAAAACCGCTGGTCACGGCTGCAAACCAGAGAGAAGCAAGCGAAAGAACCGTCGAACCGACTCCACCTGAGGCAAGAAACAACAGTTCTCGTGATTTGTTTGAAGTTCTCTCTGGAGAAACGCTCGTCTCAGAAGGATCCGAGACGACACTGACAGCGCTTTTCAACTCCGTCCTTCGTGGTGCAACTGTTTCGACTTGTATGATACTACCCCCCATCCCGGCCCCTTTCATACGATCAGGCCAACTCAAACCGTGAGCGACCGCCCGATAATTCCCGGTACTGATTGATATATCGTCACCGTATTGGAGGGCTTTAGCCATGCTGGCAGAGTTCATAGCCACGGTTGGCTTTCTGACGGTTGCTTGTGCCATTTACTTAACGTATGAGGGGCTTTTCGATCCGGTACAGCGGCTGAAACGGTTATATCTGTACATCATATTCTGCTTCTCCAGTCGATCGCGGACCAGGGTCAATCCTCTACTTTGTTGTCGGTTCAAGCACATCAGTGAGAATCTTTCTGTCTGTCATTCTACTGTTCGCTCTCTCCGGATCAATGGACTCATCTCTGTTTGTCCTGTTGAACATTACCGTACGCTTATCTATGTTATCCAGGTGAAAGTGGTCGGTCGGCATGTGCTCGAATGCTGCCAGAAGTCTGTCATTAGACAGCGGTGATTGCATTCTGTAGCGGAGATAATTCTTCAGCCCTCGATATTCATTGAGATTGTCTGCGGAGACCCCGTAGCGGCTCAGCTTGTCCTGCACCACCGCAGTATCAGCTACACGTAGCAAAATGAAATCGGCCGCTGTGATATGGTTCTGTACACCCAACTCGGTCAGCCGGGTGGCGATACGCAGTAATTCATCCTGCAACATCGCCACCCGCCTGATTCTGGCCGTCTCGTTGATTAGTGCGGTTTTCACAATTTTGTGCAACGTGTGTGACATTCTCGTCCAGTCAAACACCTCTCTGAATCCGTGAGCAAAACCTGCGTTGCCAATTAGAAAACCAGACCCGTCCGATCCTGCTCCAAAAGCTGCTGTCAGGGATCGAAGAATCACGATGTTGGAGTACTTTCTCAACATCGCCAAACCGGTAATGCCGTGGAAATCAAAGTATTTCTCGTCCAGTATCAATGTGCCGTCACCTACTGCAGAGGCAAGCCGTTCAACATCTTTGTGTGAAAAGGAAGAGCCTGTAACCTGATTGGGATTCGCCAAATACACTGTCGTGTGACTCGAATCAATCACTTCCATCACGTCTTTAGCATGATTGACAAACGGCGACCTGCCCAAAACCTCTTCAACTCTCAGCCCTGCCCTGTCTGCAGCGATAGCCACATCAGGACAAACATGACCGCCCGCAACAAGCTTATCTGAGTCATTGACCACATGCCCAAGAAGTGCGGATATTACGTCCACATGATCCATGAACGGGACTATCATCTCCTTATCGACCTCAAACCTCCGCGACAATAAGCTGATGATATCATCAAGACCGGTCCATGTAGTCATCCCTTTGAGGCCCATATTCTTTCTCCTGATTTCAGTCCACCCACGTCCACTGACGTGGTTCCGTGGTAGACCCGTGATCTGATTTGTGTTCTTGATAATACAACGGAATGACACCCCCTGGCGTCTGCCAAATGCTGATGCCCGAAGCACGAACGGCTTCCGGGGAGACTTCCTGTCAATGCGAAATATTTACTCAACATTCCTTATTCACTCGCATATTCCATTGCGATAGCAATTAGTAAAGCAAGGCCGATGCCGACCTGTTCGAGCTTTGAACAACCCGCCTAACCGGTTGAGAGACAGTTCATTATGGCAACTCGGCGGCTGTATCACCCCCCTCTTCACGCTCGATTCCGGTACTGTTTTCCGGTTTCAGGGAAATCAATTCCGTGCGATAATTGAGGCTTGTTGATGAACCCCATAGCAGCGTTGTGTCGGATCCTGATTTCCCGCCTAGGCGGGAGATTGTGACCCGACACGTGACGTTATGTCACAGAATAGAGTCAGGTCTCATCCCGCCTTTGGCTGGAAAGGACCTGACTCAACTTAAATAGTTTCCTGAGACGATCGGTTTCTTCGGGCACGGAGTAGTCACTGATCCAGGGGAACGAAGCAAGCGAGAAGGTGACAACCAGCACTCCCGGTGCAAGCATCGCCAGGAACACGGCGTACCTGAGAGCCGCAATCTGACCTTCACCGAGAAATCTTGCCGCAAGGCCACGATCGACAATCGGATAGATCAGGGATATCAGCTCAATCGCGGCCACAGCGAATGTCAGCTTGAGCAGGGGAAACACCGAAGGAGTGCCTTTCCCGACACGGAATGAAGGTTTCACAACAAGCAGAGCAAAAACCCCATTGTAAATGCAAGAGGCAATGGAAGATACCAGCCAGGCATAGGCGAGAGCTTCGATATCCAACCGCTCGTTCAATGACAGCACAATAACGAGTACAATGATATTTACGAGGAACGGTGACAGGGCAGGTGAGACAAAGTGCTTTTTCTTGAACTGCCAGCCCCGGAAGTATGCCTCCAGGCCACGAAAAAACACAAAGGCGGCCAGAATCATGATCAGGCGTACGCCAAGATTGTTTTGCTCGGCTGCTAACTCGGGCGCCAGAGCATGAAGGATCTCTGAGCGCAGTAGACCAATACCCAGGGAAATGACCGCAAGAATACCGGCAAATGCGAACAGTCCTTTCCAGAAAAGTGCCGACTCCCGGGCTGTTTGATCCTCGGCACTGCTCTCCGCTGTTTTCTGCATGACGGGGATGATGGCTGTCGGCAGGGCTGCAAAGA
>QNAF01000156.1 GCA_003641405.1 Candidatus Zixiibacteriota bacterium
ATCAGGTACTCTTCCAGTAATAGAGTAAGGATTGCAAACAAACGTGTTTCAAGGAGGAAATATGCGGAAAGAAAGAGGAAAAGGACTGCCGCTGCTGTTGGTGGTCATCATTGCCCTGACAATGGTCGGATGTGGTACCCAGGTACCGTCGGGACACCGGGGAGTATTCTACAGTAAGTTTGGTGATGGCACCCAGATGGGGACTATCTACCCCGAGGGTTTCACATGGCATTTGCCCTGGAACTCCATGTTCGTCTACAAGATTCAGACACAAGAACGCAAAGAGGTGCTGATGGTGCTTTCGTCTGATGGTGCCAGCATCCGTATGGAAGTGTCAGTCCTCTACCAACCTGACCCGATGTATCTGGACTCACTCCAGATCGCCATTGGACGCAACTACTACGACGTTGCAGTAGCGCCCACGGTTCGAGAGGTTGCTCGGAGCGTGGCTGGAATGTACAAGCCGGAAGAAATCTACTCCACCAAGCGAGAGGAATTGGCAGCTCGGATCATTACTCAACTGAGTGAAGCAATGGCTGACAGGCACATCATTATTCAGAATGTCCTGATGCGGGATGTGCAGATCCCAGCCAAGATATCCGAAGCTATCAACTTCAAGCTGGCGGCAGATCAGGAAGCTCAGAAGATGCAGTTCACTATCGAGAAGGAACGGCTTGAGGCTGAGCGAAAACGGATTGAGGCCAAGGGTATCGCCGATTTCCAGAAGATCATCTCGGCCGGTATCACTACCTCGTATCTGAAATGGAAGGGCATTGAAGCGACCCTGCAGATAGCAGAATCACCCAACACAAAGGTCGTCATTGTCGGTAATGACTCCGGCGAGATGCCGATCATTCTTGGCGGAGATTGACGAGGTCAGTTATCACAAGTATTTATAGTCCCGGCGGGTAGTTTCCTGCCGGGACTTTTTCTTTCACTATTACTACGCAGATTGTGCGTCAATCACGCGTATTTTCAAGAACCCAATTCTGATCAAGATTATCGTTCTGAGCCTTGATCTTTTCAGTTGTTGATCCGTCTGAATCAGGCAATTGAGCGAGTTGGAATGGAGTCTGAATCCAGCCAATTGCGGGTGAGTTCTGTTTTCGGCTAATCGCCATATTAATGAGGAATAGGCAATCTGTCGCGCATCTACGTCCATCTGTCTTCACATATTTGTAAGATATATGCAAAGGGTCGGCGAGGAGTGCTCTAAGCCATGGTTTTGCAATGAATTAGACATTGGCCCGTTTCTTGCGTGATGGCGGAAGGCTGGCTCTTCTGCTTGACTTGCCAGCGGAATTGAGTATATTGTTTGGTCGGTCTATTTGGGCCACTACGAATAATGTACTTACCGTTCTACGGTCACGTAGGAGAAGCATTTAGCAAGGTTTGGTGTATCGAGACTTCTGATAAGAGGCCTTAGAAAAATAGCCTTGGAGATTGCTGCCCCGAGCCCCTGAGCCGGGGACCCGAACTGGATTGACAATTGCATTTTGGAGGAAAGATGAAAAGGAGCGGGATAATCCCTTATCCGTTAGTACTTGCAATCATCGGTGTTTTTCTGTTCGGCTCAGCCGTACAGGCAACGAACATCCCAGGATCTGATGACGGAGATATGTCAGTGCCTCGTGATGTTAAGTGCCATGTGAATCTGATTGTGCCGGATGATTCAACGCTGATATTGTGCGAACCTGACTCCATTTGTTTTGAGGTCAGTGGCGTCTCTTCGGAAACAGACGATGCTCTGACGTTGAGGCTTCTCGATGGTCCTATCGACTATCCGGACAAAGTGTTCCCGTACGAATTCGCGACCACTGTCTGCTTTTTTCCTGAATCTCCCGGTGACTATACTTTCATCTGGATGCTTGAAGGTAGCTTCGATCAGTGGGCCAAGGATACTGTAACGTTCACTGTTCTTGGCGGTGGATTACCGACCATTGAGGATCAGTCGTTCAGTGAGCATTTCTGCAGTTTGCCGCCGGAGCGTAATCTTCAGATCATCGCCGATGGTGGTGGTCTCGATTTTCAGTTTGAGTTGATCTCCGGCAGCGGCTCTATTGATCCGATCACAGGTCTGTTGACATATTATCCCGGTGAAGAGGGATCGTACACATTTGAAGTTGCAGTCTCCAACGTGTGTGGTGAGGATACTGCCATTATCACTGACAAGATTACGATCAACCATTGGCCGCATCCGATTGGGTATGACTCAACCATTTATCTCTGTGAACCCGCTGAGATCTGTTTCGACGTTTTTGCTGTTGATCCAGATGGCGACGTAATTACGATTGAGCAGACGGACGGCCCAGGTCTTTTCACTCAGACGACGGACTCTTCCGGGATAACCTGTTTCGTCCCTGATAACATAATCGACTGCGTTGAGTATCAGTTCATTTACCGCGCCTACGATAGCTGTCTGCTGGTAAGCGGAGCACCAGAGCGTTGCCCTGCGGATACTGTGACAATAACCGTTTGTATCACACCGGCGGGCGAGTTGACTTGCCCGGGCGATACTATCATTGAATTATGCGTTCCGCCCGATGATCTGCCGGAGCAGATTTGCATTTCTGGATTCGCCAGCACCTGGGAGACGACGACGGCTTCGCAGGGAGTACTCGACGGTGAGACACTCTGTTTCAATCCCGATAGGCTCGGTGAATACTCGTTTACGATAACTGGTTCTGATAGCTGTGGACGTTCTGAAAGCTGCGTGGTTGGCGTGACACTCGTCGGCAACCTGGAGCCGGTGGTTACAACGGCAGATGATTTTTCGGTGGCTCTTTGCAACGCTGAGGAAATCTGCTTCCCGGTATCTGCCACCGATCCGGATGACGACCTTGTTGAGATCAGCACGAGTTTTGGATATCTGCCAGAGGCACAGGACCAGGTCTGTTTCATCGCGGACACTTCCGGTGTCTACGAGATTATAGTCACGGCTGTAGACGAATGTGGTTTGACGGCAGTTGACAGCGTTCTGGTTACAGTTGAGATGAACCAGCCCCCGACAGTCACGCCTTGGGAGAATAGTTACTGGGTGTGTGCTGGTGAAAGAATCTGTACCACTGTTCAGGTGGAGGATGATGATTCGGTGGTGATTACGGCTGATTTTGGTGTTGTTGAACAGAGCGGTAATTCTGCGGAAATATGTTTTGTTCCTGATACTTCCGGTCTCTACATCATAAATGTTGTTGCAGAGGATACATGTGGCGAGGTTGGTAATGGTGCTCTTCTGGTTACAGTTCATATTAACTCGGCTCCTGAGATAGTTGGTCTCAGGGATACGAGTCTGTACCTGTGTTATCCTCAGGAAATCTGTGTTGATGCAGAAGCCATAGATGTAGATGACAATCTGGTGTCTGTTGATGTTGTGGGTGGCACCTACGAAAACGGACAAATCTGTTTCGTTCCGAACAAGGGTGATACTTACGAGTTGATAATGACCGCGACAGATGAGTGCGGTCTGGTGACTATAGATACGGCTATTGTGACAATCGAAACTGACGAAGGTGTCCAGCCTGTCTGTCCGGGCGACACGACGATATTCCTCTGTGAGCCAGATACGCTCTGTTTCCCGATTGGCGGTATTCCTGAGGGCGTAGACGTCACGGTGGGCGGCATTGCCACCTACTGGGACGACGAGACGCAATCGGTCTGTTTCTTCTCCGACTGCTGCCTCGAGAATACGGTGACAGTGACCGCTACTACAATTTGTGGTTCTTACAGTTGTGAGTTTACAGTATATGTTCAGACGAACAGTGAACCGCTGGTAATGCTTCCGTCTGACACTACGATAGTCCAGTGTGATCTTGAAGAGGTTTGTTTCCCTGTCGCGGTGAGTGATATCGACGGTAATATTGATTCGATTACGACTTCGGTCGGCACCTATGATGATTACCGCAATGAAGTTTGTTTCTTTCCAGATACAACGGGCAGCTATCTCATCAGTGTTACGGCTACTGACTCCTGCGGAGCCTCCCGGATGGATGCTGTAGTAGTCACGGTGCTACCTAACCATGCTCCGGTCGTCAACCTCCAGCCTCCCGACACTGCGATATTCCAATGTCAGCCTGAGGAAATTTGCTTTCCGGCAGAGATTTATGATATTGACGGCGACGCGCTCGATATTCTGGTTGAGGGCGGCTACTACGACGATGAGCACGGAACAGTATGTCTGACTCCGGAAGGTTCAGGCACTTATTGTGTCACGGTGACGGCGACCGATATCTGCGGCGTTTCTGCCGTTGCCCAAGCCTGCATCACGGTTGAGCAGCCAATACCGGTATCCATAATCTGTCCTGAGAACACGGGCGCAACTCTGTGCGGACCTGGCGAAGCCTGTTTTGATGTGACTGTAGAAGGTGATATCATTGAAGTTATTACAAGTGCTGGAACCTGGGTAGACGGAGTACTGTGCATTCACAGCGATGAAGGACCATTTAACCCGGTGACGATCATCGCGGTAGGTCCCTGCAACAACGATACTTGCATTACGCGCTTTGAAATAGATGTTGCTGAAGTGCCGGTAGTTGAGTGTCCTGCTGACACATCTGTATTCCTGTGCAAACCGGATACTCTTGTGTTGGTGCTTGAATTATCCGAAGGCAGCGGTCCTGCTCAGAATGTAATCGCGATGCCGCCGGCGTGGGTGGATTTCCGGGGCGATTCGGCGACCTTATATGTGCCGGTGCTTTCTGCCGGGTTGCAGTTGGTAACGATAGTAAGCTCCAGCCCTCCCTGTGATCCCGATACTTGCACATTCGAAATAATAGCTGAGTTCAACCACGCTCCCATTCTGGGAATCTGGAGCGAAGTTGTCACACTGTGTGAGCCTGAAGAAATCTGCATACCGTTCTACGTAGACGACGCCGATAACAACATTGATAGTGTCTATAGCTCCTTTGGTACCATAGTAATCAATGGTGACGCCGCCGCGTCCAGTGGTAGCGGACGGACAACGAAGAGCTCTGAATTCGAAAGGTCAGCCATAGACATGTCTGATCCTTACGGCTATGTCTGTTTCCTGCCGGATGAGTTCGGCGTGTTTGAGATCATGTTGACAGTAGTCGATGACTGCGGTGCGGATGATACAGAAACGATTAATATTTCGGTCGAGCAGGATCCAGGTGTATCGCTTTCGTGCCCGGGTCCACTTACATATTGTGAACCCGGTGAGTACTGCGTACCACTTGACATCACCGGTGTTGATTATACGGTGACATCCGACTACGGAAATGTTATTGACGACCAGCTTTGTTTCATGCTTGATACAACGGGCATATACCAGATTACACTGGTCGCGGAATCCAACTGCAACACTGAGACTTGCGTCGTGGAAATCCGCTATCTCGAAGCTCCGGATGTTCTTTGCAGCATAACCGACACGAGCGTGTTCCTCTGCGAAGGCAGTTCCACTACTATCCTGGTGCCGGTCGAAGTCACCGGCGATCTGATTGATATTACTGTTGCCCCTGAGGGAGCAGTGTATGCCGACGGATTCGTGGAAGTCCCGGTTTCAAGCAACGACGGCGTTGTTGAAGTCACCGTGACAGCATCAAACGAGTGTGGTGTTGCAAGTTGTACGTTCAGCGTAACGGTTGACGTGAATAGCCCTCCTGTTGTGAATATTGAAGGAACTACGGAATATCTCTGCGAAATGCAGGAGATCTGCGTTCCATATACGGTGACCGACGCCGACGACAATGTGGTAGACGTGACCAGTTCCGTAGCAGTCATGTTCGAGGGGGCAGTAAGTGGAGTTACCAACAACTCCGGTGAGGTTTGTTTTGTACCGGACGGCTTTGGTGTCTACGAAGTAACTGTCACAGCTATGGATTCCTGCGGTGCCGAAACATCAAGTACCGTTGCTGTCACCGTTAAGCAGGATGCTACTGTTGCGATCAGTTGTCCTGAGCCTCTTGTCTTCTGTGATGGCGGTGAGCACTGTATCCCGCTATCTATCGAAGGTACTGAGTATACCGTAAATACCGACTACGGGACAATCGTCAACGATACCCTCTGCCTGGTACTTGATACGGTTGGAGTATATGAAATCACAATAATAGCAGAGGCTACTTGTAACAGCGACACCTGCGTTCTCGAAGTGAGATATATGGAAGCGCCGGGAGTCAGTTGCACGGTACCGAATACAAGCGTCTTCCTCTGTGAAGAGACAGCTACTACCGTCTTGGTTCCCGTAGATGTCTGGGGCGACGATATTGAAGTGACGGTTGATCTTGCCGAGGCGCAGTATGTCGATGGATTCGTAGAAGTACCGATCAGCACTGAGGGCACGATTGAAGTGACTGTCACTGTTAGCAACATTTGCAGCCAGGTGAGTTGCACCTTCACGGTCGATGTTGACGTGAATGATCCGCCGGTTGTCATTGCCGGACCGGATACAACTCTTTCCTTGTGCGGTCCGCAGGAAATCTGTGTACCATTTGAAG
>QNAF01000157.1 GCA_003641405.1 Candidatus Zixiibacteriota bacterium
CCTCGCAAACTATCAGCCACCCCTTGCATATTGGCAGTGTTATTTGGGTCATCAGGTGGAGAAAGGCCTAATATGGCTTCAATAGAGTTCATTGTGTTCTCCTACCGTTGGCCGCTCATGAAATCACCATAGCCGCGTAATGCCCTTGCTCTTGCTTCTTCAGCAGAAGCATAATCTTCCTGCGCTTGACCAAGTTGCATAGCCCCCATGACCTTATCAGCACCAGCGCTTAGATGTTCAAGTGGATTAGCCGCCGTGTAAATCTGGTTACGGGTAGTTTTACCCTCAGGCGACGGTGTTTGGCGTAGCTTATCAGCATAGCTCATTTGGTCGGCATGAAGTTTAGCCAGTGCATCAGGGTCGCTTGCTATAGCGGCTCTTAATGCTTCAGCTTCGGCAGGGTCTAAAGTTGCTAGATAATCCTCCCAATCACTCATGGTCAGCCCGCCAGATGAAGTAGGTTGCCCTGTCACCGCGCCTGTAGGTTGTAGCCCCTGAGGTGCTTGGAGTCCTAAATTAGTATTCTCAATCATTTTATCGCTCCGTAATCTACGTAATCAAAACCTTGTGCGTTCGTGTAAACAGCAGCAGGGTATAGTTTCTTAACTTCATCAGCCATATAGCCGACGGATGCTTCGCCCCAAGTGTACACCCACTCGTAGACATTAAGCCCCATCTGATGACCTATTTTCTTAATTTTAGTTTTTAGCCTTCTGTCAGACATCATGAACATGCTTGCGCCTGTGCCAGCCAAACTGCCTAGCCCTGACATCATGCCTTGGCTCTGGGCTTGGTCTGCGCTGTAGGCGTCTAATGCACCGCTATATTGGTTCTGCGCCGCACCTGAGAAGTCTACAGGAGCCGCCATGCCCGATGAATTAAACTGAGGCGCGTTAGGCATAGCCACTTGTTGGCCGCTAATTAGCGCGTTAATCTCGTTTAAACTAGCTCCGCGTTTCTGCATCTCTTCAGCAATCTCTTGCTGACGTAATGTATTTTGGTAATTCGACTGTGTAAGCGAGTTAGCAAAATTCTGCTGGTTGTAATTCTGATTCGCGCCGTACATTTTGGCAGTCTGGTCAGTATTAAACCCTTGCGACTTCATTGCGCTGTCGAAATCTTGGTTATAGCGGTCAGATTGCATACCGAATTGACGTTGAGCTTCTTCGCCTCCTCCCATGATAGCGCCGTATTGAGCTTGTTGGTACGCATCAGTTTTAGAACGGTTGAAGTTCTCCATCTCCTGATTCCACGCAGGGTCGTTAGGTCTTAAACCTTGTGCAACCATCTGTGCTTCTTTGTTATCTTGTGCTTGAGTCCATTGAGGGTCTAAACGTGACGCAGACCTATCATATATCGCATCTTCAGCTCTATTTCTAATGGCTCCTACACCTTGACGGTTATCATCAGCCGCTTGAAATTGGTCTAGCTCCAGCCTATTACCTTGTTGGTACTCAGGCGTACCTCCAGCTTGGGAGAATTTATTCCAATCAATAGCTTCGCCAAAGTCACCCTCTGCTCTGCCCATCATGGACTCACCTAGCTCAGACCTTCCTGCTTGAAGCCCTATTTGAGAGTCAATAGCACGTTGGGCATCTGGGGATACGTTAGTATCTTGTGACCACTGTGTTACATACTGCTCTGAAGCTGGATCCCAAACCGCATCATTAGACCACTCAGTACTGCTCCAAGGCGTGTATTGATTAGGTCTATTAGCATACGTCTGGGATGCAAGGTTTTCCTTATTGGATTCCCCTGTAGCCTGCGCTGCCGCTGTGTAGTCTGGCGCTGCTGGTGCGCTACCTTTCTTACCCATGTTTCTATCCTCTAAACCAAGAAGGAAGCGAGTTTCCGCCTCTTGGCAATGTAAAACCGCTGGTCTGTTGTTGCTGTGGTGCGGGAGTATCAGGGCGTCCCAGCTCTTTCCACTGGTCGTAGCCTCTTAAATCTGCGGCGCTTCCCCCTGCATTACTAGGGGTGTGCGTCATGTGCGCCATACCCTGCGGTAGCGCATTATTAGGACTGTTGATGGCATTACTTCTACGTAATTGCGTTGCATATCCGCCATACGCTTGTCGTTGCGATAGCTCTTTTCGAGCATTTTCCTTTAGCATATTACCGTAGTCGTTATACTCATCACGGCTAGTAAAATTACCTTTTATCGCGCTTTCATCCCCGCCTACAGGCGCTAACTTATCTAATGCTCGTCGCTGGCTGGGGCTGATAAAGTTCTGTACGCCTCCAGCAGGGGCTTGCATACGCTGTTGCATAGCGGCTGCCTGCGCTGGTGGTGCTTGTCTAGGAGGCCTAGCTACATTAGCGGGGGGCATTTGGCGTTGCTGTTGTTGAGGCGCACGCTGCTGTTGCCACGCTTGACGTTGAGGTGCTTGTTGTTGCCACGCTTGACGTTGAGGTTGCTGGCGTAGCGCCGCGGCCATTGAATTAGGCTGTTCCATGTTTATCCTCTCTTAAAAACCTACAATCGGCTTTTGTCATCAGGTATACGATGTAATCAACACCTATATCAAACGCATCCTTAATTCTAGTATGCTCTTTAAAACCGAACGTCTTATTTATTCGGATCGCTTTTTCGTTATTTGAAGGTGTTAAGCCAATAAGAAGCTCTCTACCACACGTATTAAACACGTAGTCTGCAACCTCATACTGTAAATTTCTTAAACACATTATGTTCTCTACCCCTACGTGGCACTGTACTGATGTTTTTGTCCACTGGTCTAGTAGAATAGCCCCTACAGGCTCTCCCTCTTTCTCAGCAACTATGCCTTTAGTATCTTCACAAAATATTGGGTCTATAAGGTCTTTAGCCCACTTACCATGTTTTGCAAAACTAAAAGCCACATACATCACAATATGCCACCCCCTTCCATAATCAATTCACACCCTACATAAGATAACTCACTGGTGGTCTGCCCGCTTATGGCAATAGCGATGTGTCGTCCTATGCCTGTAGCACCTATAGTTTCAAAGTACTGCTGCGCAGTACCTTCCCACGTATCTGTACCCCAAATAGCAGCGTCAAAAACAGTCTCATCGGCGGTACTGTACGGCGGTACTTCGTTATATTCAGTCAAATCAAAATCAAACTGTACCTTAGCTAAATACGAGGGTTGCGCGCCCCCCACCCATGACGGTCGGAGGAATTGCGGCCTTTTCCAGTTCCCCGCTGACCCAAAGTCTGAATAATGAGTCAATAAATTAAACTTAATTGCTTCGCTGGTACTGCCATCTAGGCTAGCATTATCAGTAGCGCCTTCTAGCCGCATAACGCGCCCGTCTGACGTACCGAAGAAGAAGCCCGATACACTTTTATCCATGCAGACAATATCAAGGTGTTTAAACATGCTCCACCCGCCCGTATTGATGTTAACTACGAACTGTATTGGCGCTTTATTTACTTCAGTGGCTATTCTAGGAACGGATACTATCGCGATATTCTCTGCGGGGGCTATTTCTATCGACCATCCATACTCGTCTAACGATTTACCCATCTCGGCTCTGATATATCTCGTTATGTTGCTTGTTAACTCTGCTTCAGAGGTGTATACGCTTGAATTTTGTACTAATTCTGACAGTTTGACTATGCCTCTAGAGGCTAACACAACAACGTCGCCACCCCAATCAGACATAACACGCCTACCTTCAGGTACTGCGCCTACAAACCACCTACCTATAAGATGCAAATCGGCTGCTTTCGTCGGGTTTATACCCTCCCACACAAGTACATCGCCCGACGAGGATACTTGCACAAAGCGGTCATTCATGCCGTCGCCATCATCTATTGTCCAAGTTGTATTCTGGACTAGATGGCCTCCTTTCATAAACCTGTTCCCTACGTCCATAGGGGTTATATCCCCTGTTAGGGATAGGGGGTCTAAGAACCATGCAGTAGCTGTCCCACGCTCTACAAACCAAATACGCCCTTGCCACTCACATACCTGCACTAGGTCTTCAGCAAGGGGTTTAGGATTACCTGTAAAGTTGGCTAATGTCCAAGTTGTACCGTCAAATATGTAGTATCCGTTGGCTTCGTCACACACAAGCAAGAAATGGTCGCCTCCTACATTAGTGTAGTTGACATAGGATATCCACCCTGCTGCGCCTCCTTTAACCGGCCAGCTATGAGCTAAGGTGTGCGCGCCTGCGCCACCTGCTGTTATATCGTAAATGCCGCTACTGGTGGCAGCGAACATAAAGTCAGAACCCCCTCCAGCAATGACAGAGTTATAATACATAATAGTACGTACAGCACCATTAATAGAGTCGTTATCAGGAATGTTAGTAGCAAACTCTTTCGTGCCGGTTCTTACCCGCGCACCGTATTCGCCAGCAATAAAGTTATTTAACCATATCGCGCCTTCAACACCAATCTCTCCGCCTTCACCCCCAGCATGTAAGCTGTTCGCTATAATGCCTTTAGTAGGCGCAGAGATGCCGACAGCTTGTGAAGTTTGTCTCTGTGGAGGGCGCTTACGCCTTACCGCTACCATACTTACCTACCAAAGTTAGTATCAGGAGTATTGCGGTAAATGTCTAAATACGGCAAGCCTCTGCCGCTATTAGCCGCATTTAAGATAGGCGCGCTGGTTTCTTTGCCGTCCCACGCGTCTAATGACCGTGTGTACACTGTACTCGCCGCAGTAGTGTCCAAACCTTTAGCTTCTAAATACCGGAGTTTTAGAAGCCTTTCAAACATATAGGGCTGGAACAGTACGATATCTGACGGCTTATTAAGGGTATCGCTAAACTGGTCTGCCATCCCTTCATCTAACACCCAATTAGTTGACACATACTCAAACGAGATGTGAAGCCCTTCGGGTGGCGGTTGAGGGTAAAGCCAAAATTCGTTCTCTACCTGCCTGAAAGAGGCGTATATTGTGTGGCTAACTAAATCTCTGCCTTCAAGATATGTCCAATCTTGAGGGCTAAGAGAGCCTCCTACCGGCACATTGTTGGTGTTATCCCACCCTGTCTGGTCAATCATGTATGAAAAATCAGCAGGGAGGGGGTACTTACCTGAGTCGGCAGCTTGGGTGGTTATAGAGTGCGCACGTGTTAAAACCTGCCACGTGCCGTCTTGTATAATCTCGTTACCGGCGGCGTTAGCTAAAGAGATAAGCTGTGCAAAAGTAGCATCAGCAGCAGAAAAAACGTCGGTTTGCTTTTGCAATCCTACCTCTACCGCTACCTGATTAACTATGTCATTTACTGACTTAAATCTAGCCATTATGTTCTCCTACACGGTTTTGCGCTTTCTCTTTCTAGGCGCTGGTTTTTGCACTTCTTCATCTACTGTCGCTACCTCTGGAGCAGATACGGCTTGTGCCGCCAATACTTGCTCTAGTTTAGCCTCTAAAGAAGCTATTTTTTCATCCCTAGTAGCCAATTCAGCTTGTAATTTAGCCTCTCCAGCGTTGCCTTTAGTCTGCTCTAGCCATGCTTTTGCCTTAGTTTTCAACGTGTTAATCGCCATAAACTTAGATGCAGCGTTGTCATTAAGCTCTGCAAGCTGTTCAACTGTTTTTACATGGTAAAAACTAAGCTCCTCAGCTTGTGAGCGTGAAATCAGCGACCATTCTGAAAGCGGTGTGCCATCAGTAGGAACTTCTACACGTTGTTTAAACGCGTCGTAATGTTTGGGGAATCGTTGTTTATCTGCGAAACTCGCTGGTCTACACGCGCCTCCTGTTCGACTACCTAAGATTTTAATGTCGATATACTCGACATCATCATAGATTGGTCGTCCTTCGTCCTTACTCTTCGCATCATTCATGCGGGGTTTGACAAAAAACTTAACCAATAGCTGATCGTCTTGAGTCTGCCTGTTATTCGGGTCGAAATCTTGGTGGTTGTATTCAGCGGTTTGCACGATATTTTCTCCTAGTTAGTAAATCCCACCCCTAGTGATACTGTATCACCAACGGTTAAAGGTGCTAAACATCCTTAAAAAAGTTGGTAGGCAGTACAAGTACTGCCCCCCAAGCTGTTTAAACACCCGACTTAAGCGTTGACTTCCCAACCATCAGCTAATACTGACAGTGTTGAGTTGCCGATAGCAGTAATTTGCCCATCACCGTTAGCACTTGCGTTACCAAACTGGATTACAGCCTCGGGCAATGTGCCTATAGCACCCGCACCTAAACCACTCCCACCAATGTGCTGGCTTATCTGAGCTGCTCGTGCGTCCCCGTGTTGGTCTAGCAAGGTAAACTGTTCTGGTGTACCTACTACCGCGCCTTCATTCATGTTAATGCCTACACCGCAGGCGCATGAGCCTGCTAAGTTAGCACCACCATTAAAATCAGCCG
>QNAF01000158.1 GCA_003641405.1 Candidatus Zixiibacteriota bacterium
GACGGACCCGACCTCGATGCCGCTCTCTTCAAAGAATCCTTACATACATGGACACTACGCGGTGATAAGCTTGGCCCGGGCAAACACACGGTGGACCTGCCATTCATGGAAGGACTCCCTGCGAGGGAGCAAACCTGGTACATCGTCAAACTGGATCCAGACAACCAGTTCGAAGAATACACCGAAAGCAATAACACGACCTTCTTCCAGATCAGGACCGCCCTCTTGACGGCCAAATATGATGCAGATCCGCTTGATTTTGAATTTGGAAGATATATCCGGGGGGTGAAACTTGATAATGTATTTGAATTGCGACTCAGGGATGAGATTGTCACAAACACCACGGAAGTCAAAGCATGGCTGGGAAACGCGGAGATCAAGGCGGAGAAAGTAGCCGCCCAAAATAACCTGTATCGTTTCACGCTTGACATGGGAACGATTCCTGATGGGACGGAACTCACATACAAAGTTTCAAACCACAGCGAGGTAGTTGCCCAGGCGACTTACATCATCCACACGTTCAAGATGCCGGACTGGATAAATCCTGAAAAACATCAGGGTAATCCTGATGAGGAACGAAGGATTACCTGGAACGACAAGATGAACGCTTACTGGGTGGAAGCGATTAACATTATGCGGAAATGGCATGAAAAGATACCGGCAAGCGTTCTGTTTTTAGCTGGCAAGGATAACGGCATCAAGCTGGGTATGCATCTCCATTTTGCCTTTAATCTGGAAAATGAGGTGATCTACCAGGACGCCGGACCGACGCTCCGCCTCGAACTCTTCGGCTTTAATGTTTTTCAATTGAATATCCCAGCCCAGGCACTTCTGAATGCGATGGGGGTGACAAAATATGAAATTAATGTGTCCTCGATTGCGAATTTTTACAGTGAGGTCCGGAAGTTTGCAGGAAGCAATCCGGGGTTGAGTGGGATCTGGAAATTCCTTCAAAGCGACGAGAATAAGGATTATAGCTGGAGTAAGCCGGGAACCACAGGATGGGAACCAGATGATGAGCCCTCATATACCTTCTCCATTACCTCGCAACCATTCATTATAGATAAAGACCTGAATCTGCGCCAGGGAGAGATATCCGTCGGCCTTACTACTACATACCCTCAGAAATGGAACTATTTCTATAATCTGCCACCTTTTGGAGCAGTTGTTCAATTTGCCGCAGGCGTTGAGCTTGGTTACCAGTTGAAGACGGAGACGACAACGGGCATGAAGGTCAACAATAATGCTCTCCAGACTATGTTCAAGGAATTTAAGTTGACAATCGAGGGCACAGTCGGGGTTGTCGGGAAAGCCAATCTGGCATTTGGAGTAGCGGGAGTCATCGGCACGGCTGAAGCGGCGCTGGGTATCGCCGTTACGTGGCCTTACATGACATCACCCTTAAATCCTCAGATTCAGTTCCCAATGAACATTTCTCTTAAGCTGCAAAGCTATGAACTCTGGGAATTCTTCAAGCAGGATGTTTGGGAGCAGGTTGTTTTCAAAACGGATAATGTCTTCACCGGGCCTTATGAGGTATGGCCTCCGAAAATTCCACCAAACCGAGGGACCATGGCCATACCTGATCAGTATGATGACGGAACCGACAACAACTCTCTTGTAACCGCAACAGATCTGGGAGTTGTCGCCGGCACCTCTACCGTTGAATCTATGACATTGACCGACATCAATGACCGGGATTACTACCGGTTCCGAACGATTGAATCAGCAGGTGAGTCCGACAAGATTGAAGTCCTGTTTGATGTTACTAATCCAGATGTAGAGGCCCGGTTGATTGATGTCTCCGGCAGTACCCTGCGTGAGCTGGTGTTTGCGGATCAATCCACTGGTGAAATAGACCTCGGCGGCTTGCCGGCAGGTGAATACGTTCTGGTGGTTGAAGGCAACGAAGAGCTCGGTGTTGGCTACACGGTTTCGCTCACAGCACCGCAGTCTTCAAAGGCAGCCCTGGTTGCCTCCATTGATAGTGACAGCGGTCTTGCTGCCATACTACCCGGCCAGGTAGTGGATCTCACGCTGACAGTGACCAATGCAGGAAATACTGCTTCTCCTGAAGCAGAATCTGCCCTGGTCTGGAGTCGGGATGACAAGCTTGATCCTGGAGATGGGACATTGTTTGCCTTCATGGTTCCGGCGCTTGAGTCTGGAGAAACATGGAGTGAGACCTTCAGCATTGCTCTGCCGGAAACAGTTGTCGGCCCTGTCTATTTCGGGTTTATTGCAGACCGTCGGGAGAACGTGAGCGAAGCGATACGATCTGACAACGAGGCACTCTACCCGATTGAAATTGTACTGCCTCCAGATAGGTGCGAGTCAAATCAGAACATCTATGAAGCCTTTGACCTGGGCGGCATGGTGGATGATATCGAGCTCCCTGCCCTGAATCTGGCCTCTATGCGGGATGCAGATGTCTTTGCCTTCCAGCTCGGTGAGACCGGAACTGCTGAAGATGCGGTTCAGCTAAAACGAGCAGATGAAGCCGGCAGCATTAACCTTTACCTGTTGGATAAGGAAGGTTGGATTGTGCAAGAGGCAGATGTAGATCCAACAGCGGGGCTGGCGACGCTTGAATTAGAAGGCGTTGGCCCCGGACAATATTACCTACAGGTTATTCCAGAAGATGAAGCCTGTTTTGAATACAGCCTTGTGCTCACGAGCGCAAAACGGGAGAAAGCCAATCTTGCAGTGGAAGATATTCGGTTGGCACCTGAGTATGACCTCCTTCCCGGTACTGACAATTCTCATGCGTATGTCACAGTCAGCAACTATGGTGCAGATTATGCCCGGTCATTTGGGCTTGAACTCCATGCTGTCTCAGCCGGTACAGATTATAATCTTGGTGCTGTGACCGTTGGTGTTCTTGCCCCGGGAGAAAAACTGATCATTGATGTTCCAATATCCGTGCCTGATTTTACTCCGGATACCGAGGTTATAGTTCGTGCAGTTGTTGATCCCGCAAGCGAGGTTGATGAGCTGAATGAGACAGACAATGTGGGCGAGATACAGGCACTTGTGGCGGGTACCCCGGATAGTCTTGAGACACAAGAGCTGGCAAACAACTGGTTTATTGATCTTGGAGTCGTCAGGGGAACCTATTCGGTGGATCGCAATCTCCACAGTGTATACGATCAAGACATGATGGTATTCCGCATGAGCGGAGATGGTACCACAGGGGATCAGATTGAAGTTACATTCGATGATTCGAAAGGCGATTTGATGCTTGGTCTCTATGACAGGTACATGAACTCAGTTGCTAACGGGGAAAAGGTAGCCGACGGGGACTATCAGATCAGTCTCGACGGGGTGAGCGGTGGGCAATATTACCTGGTCGTCGGTAGTCTTGGCGGTCATTATGATTATACGTTGAGCATCACAGCACCGGATGCAGCGGGACCGAACCTGGGTGTGGAATCGATGCAGATTGACGAAAGCCAAGTTGCCGATGGCAATATAGATGTGACAACAAAGATCGCCAATTTTGGCGATAAAGCAAGCGAGGCATTTACCGTCGAGTATTATATATCAACTGGTTCAACGATTGACCCTGTTTCAGACACCTTGTTGAAATCAGTGAACATGAGCGCACTTGACGCTGGAGCTGATGTAACGCATACAGAAGCGCTTGACCTGGCAGCGATTGGGCCGGGAAGCTATTACCTTGGGGTTGTGGTCAAACCCCCTGCTGGAACTACCGAGCCGGTTGAAGGGGATAACACTGCGAGATCAGGAATGGTTGTTCTCCCTCAGCCGGATTCCCTGGAAGAAAACGATAGCAAAGACACGGCTTCTGATGTAACCCTGACCGCCGGACAT
Organism: Candidatus Zixiibacteriota bacterium; assembly: GCA_003641405.1. Classification (GTDB taxonomy): domain Bacteria; phylum Zixibacteria; class MSB-5A5; order GN15; family FEB-12; genus B22-G1. The sequence goes on from QNAF01000158.1 coordinate 3,835, forward strand.
GCAGAACTTTCAGGCCTGACCATTCATAACAGCAGTGACGTGGACTGGTTCTGTTTCGATCTGCCGGTATCCGGTGGTACCCAGGACATGGTCCAACTTACCTATCAAGGTAGTGAGCCCGATCTGATGCTCACACTCATGGACGAGCATGGCAGGGAACTGCGCGCCGCTGCCGGAAACGCAGGCTTGGCGTCGCTGAGCCTTAACAATCTGGTAGCGGGAACCTACTTTATCAAGATCGGGGGAGCCGGCTTTGTCAACTTCAGCACAGGATATACTTTGACCCTTGACGCAGCAGGTTAGGGCACGACATAGGAGGCTGCTTGAGAACTAACCCAAGTTGTCATTTCTCGCTCCGAAAGAAATAACATGAAGACGTATTCTCGGACAGCTTCCTATGTGAGCGTGGAACTGCTGCTTCGCTCCTGCGCTCTGCCTGGGAATGCGCTCCTTTGGGCGAGCGCTCTGCGCATGAGCAACGTGCAAAGAAAGCCAACAGGGCAGAAGTTAAGGATTTTATCCCAAAATGCAAATGAATCTTTTTCACTTATCATCCGGGAGCGGGAAATTTGGCCGGCTTAAACCCGTTGAACATCTCAACCCCTGTGCATCTATTCTCCTGATCCTGGTGATTGCGCTTTTGCCATACCCCGCTTTCGGAAGGGCTGGCATTGTAAACGGCGATTTCTCGGTCAGCGAGTCAGGCCCGGATTTTGGATGGTCAACTTCAGGCAATGTTTTGATCTGTGATGGTAAAGCAGCAGTATTAAGTGAAGGTGAAGAATATCTAACCAGTCTCTGGCAGTCCTTTGAGCTGCCGGCGGAGACCATTGCTCTTAAGTTTACCCTCCTGACGGGCCTGAACCTTGGGCCAAACTTGGCGGGCGAGACTCCAGACGCCTTTGAAGTCGCTTTGCTAAATGCAGAAACAGGGAACCCGATCGGTTACACTATCACATCTATGCCAGCAGGCACCGATGCCTTTTTCAACCTTCAGGAAACAGGCGTGCTTTATTATGCTGACCACGTCACTGGGTCGTGGGAAAGCGCCAGCGGTGAATCCTGGTCGCCTACGCTTTCTGTCACCGTAACGCTGGATCTCAGCTCTGTCGCTGAAGCGCAGCCTGTCACCCTGTATTTTGACCTGCTCGGTTTCGGAGACACAAGTAGTTCCGTTCCAATCGACGATGTCACCCTTGTAGGCCCTTCCCCGCAACTTGTTGACGACACGGTTGAGACCGACGAGGATACTCCCGCTATAATTGATGTCCTGAAGAACGACCTCCACGTGGAAGGCCTGATTGATCCGGCAACAGTCACTGTAGCCGGTAATCCATCCAATGGGTCTGTTGCTGTCAATACGGTTGATGGTTCTATAACCTACACTCCGGCAGAAAATTATTTTGGCCTGGATAGCTTTACTTATTATGTTCCGGACCCCGGTGGGGGGCTGTCGGATCCGGCAACAGTAACTATAACAATAAACAGCGTGAATGATGCACCGGTGGCCGACGCAGGCCCTGACCAGACCGTGGATGAACGGACTAAAGTTACTCTAAATGGCTCCGGTTCCATGGATGTGGACGACGGCATCGATTCCTACCTGTGGAATCAAACGGGAGGCCCCCCCGTTGAGCTTTCAGACCCCGGCTCCGCCACGCCGGTCCTTACCGCACCTGGCGTCGGACCGCAAGGGGAAGTACTGACGTTTGAGTTGACTGTAAGTGATAAAGCCGGTGAGTCCGACACAGATACGGTCACAATCACTGTTTCCAACGTTTTGGTTACAGGCGATATTGATGATAATGGAACAGTTGACCTTACGGATGCGATCCTTGCTTTGGAGGTAATATCCAGGAAAGATATCACAAGTGATGAGATTACTGCTGTCACCGATGTGAATGGTAATGGCAAGATCGGCCTGCAAGAGGCAATCTATATCCTTCAGAAGGTTTCCGAATTGAGGTAGTAGCGATAAAGTGAAATCTTCCCATTGCAGGAGAGGGTAAAGTTAAGGAAAAGGTGTGACCGATTTCACACATTTTGTGTGAAAAATGTCATTGCATTGGGAGGAAAAGTAGTGTAGACACAAGTTCGCTGTTAGTATTTCACATATTGTGAAGCTGCGAAAAGGGCAAACCCGCTGAAAAGCGGGGACGCAAAGCCACGGGTCTAAATCCGAGAGGCTATGATCGCCGGGTTGCCGCGTGAATGTTGTTTTAGCATCATTAACTGCGTGTGCCTGAGTGAAACGATCGCAACTTCCAAACCTGTTTGAGCTTGAAAGCCTCGAAGAGCGGATCATGCTCTCAGGCGATCCGCTTTTTGGGGCAATCCATGTGGTAGCGCCTGACCAGTTGGATCGTCTGTTCGATGCCGCCCCGGAAGCTCCGGGCCTGGAAGAGGTTCTGATCTCAGGAGAAAATACATCTCAAGACCAATCCGCTCATCAACCTTCAGAATACGACCCCTCCAAAA
>QNAF01000159.1 GCA_003641405.1 Candidatus Zixiibacteriota bacterium
CAGTACCGATCTCGCACGGCATCATGAACAAAACTCAAATCCAACACCCGGTCGAGACGACGTAAATGATGATCCTCCGGGACCATAGCCTCCAAAGAAGGCAACAAAGTCATCTCTAAACCTCATCGCTCTCGTCTTGTCTGCATGTAAAAAATCTAGAAGATGCAACACCCAAAACAAAGGACTTTATCAACAAGCCCATAGGTATGGCCGCCAAGATATCGGAGATCAAGCCGGATGAAATTTATCTGTCAAGCTGTCTGGTCAATGCTAAGCCCGGATGTCCTTACGCCACCGCGGAGGAAATGGCCAAGATCATTGAGAAGAAGACCGGTATTAAGGTAAAACTGAAAACACATGAGTATCACTAAGGCGCAACTATTAATATGCGTTCACCGGCAGGCTGTTGAAAAAATGTCAGTCGATATCTGCTCCGGTTCAGCTACCAGAGGATGATTTCATAGGCAGTGGCCGAGCAGGATCGGTGGTGGCACCGATCTTCATAGCCAAACTTGATTTTTTGGCGATGTCTTCATCGGTTATGATGTGAATATCCAGGAGATCGTCGGTGTGGTAACCGGTCTGAAGATAGTTCATTTCAGCAAGACAGAGACTCCAACCTTCAAACCAGTCATGAAGTAGTTGAAGCTGTTGGGGGGTGCCCCTGAAGTGAATCAGCAAGTCAATATCACTGTCCATTCTGGCAGTAGCATTCTTTGTGCTTCCAAAGAGATAGAGGTTGGCAACACCGAAACGCTCAGGGTCCAGCGAAGCAGCGATACGCTCAGCCATCAGTAGCCTCCAACGCCAGAACTGCTCGCCGACCAACGGCTGAACTGTGGCGGATGGTATCGGTTTTGAAATGTCGTGCGACGGGGGAGCGAGTAAACCCACACCTTCATCAAGATCGGCATTGAGCAGTATGTGCAGCACGTCTCCACCACTGCTGCCTGGGACGTCGATAACGTGAATAACATCTGCAAGTTGTGAGTAACCTGGAAGGATTTCAGAGAAGAGGTTTTTTGAGCCCAGCAGGAATTTCTCATTGAAGAGTGTGCCTTCATCATCAGGGTACAGTGGCAAGTAGCGAATATCGGCCTCAACCAAATCCTGAAAGAAGTGAGTCCCGAAGGAAAGGTCCGGTACATAATTGCCCTTTTTCCGAGCAATCTCTATTAGTGCAGCGGTGTTACTGATATCCGAATACGACACACTTACACCGAGTTTTATATCCCCGCGACTGCCCCAGCGTCCCGGCCCCATTAGTACAAACTGGTGTTTGGGCAGCAGTTTGTTTAGTTGACCAACTGCGCGACCGATTTTCACCATTGCGGATCGATCAGGCAACTCCGAGTATTTTTGGGGATCGACATAAACAATATGTGTAATCGCCGGTGTCCGTCCGTTGGATATGAACTTGTTAGCCGAGAACACTATGCGATCTTCCGGAGTATCCTTTGGTATCTCCGGGGGGGCCGTCATTGCCGAGTAGCTCTGAGGACGACACTGTAACAGATAAAGATGATGGCCATCCGATGCAAACTCTATGTCCACCGGACTCCCCAGCGTTTCTTCGAGCGTATCAAGGATGGCCTTTACACGCTTAACGAAGGAGGTCCGTTTTGTGAGACCATCGAAAGTCACAACCAGATCGTCCCGATCGTAGTCGATATTGAAACCTGACAGTGTTCGCAGCAGATCGTCTTCATACACGGACACCATGTTTTCCACACCGGGTAATTCTTCGCCGACTTCTCGAAGGAAATCTCGCAGATTCATTGTCTCAAAGGCGTTAGTCGAGAGATTGATGACATCGATTTCCTTTGGTGAATATCGAGCGGTTTCATCGGGACTGGCATTCACACGCAAACTGGGCTGTCCGGGAGCGATCAGGACAGGGTAGTCGTCACTCAGGCGATCGACGGCGCGCGTACCAAGACCGGGTACCAATCTGATTAGACTATCTTCGCGCTTAATCCTCGGTGACCATCGAAACTCGTTTTTGCTGAAAGCCACGCCGGCGAAAGAGGGGAGGAAATAATTGCCAACACGTGTTCCCACCACCTGTTCAATCATGATGCCCATTTCTTCAGCGAAGTCGATCAGGCCTCTTTCTGTGCGATACTCAATCGGATCCGGACCGAAAGTGGATGCATAAACCTCGGCGACAGCATCGAGTAAGGCGTCGAGTCTCTTCTTCTTGCTGCCCTGATTGGCTAAGAACAGGCTTTTGTACTTGCCGGAAAACACAGCGCCAATCCGGTCTTCAAGCAGACTGGAACTGCGAACAATGAGCGGTTGGTCACCCAGATCATCCAACGCAGCCGACAGGCCATTGACAATATCTGGAGGAAAACGGGCATTCTTGAACGTTTGGACAATATGCGGGTACTCGAAACGAACCTGGTTTATCGGTTTGTACTTCTGCTCAACAACTTCGTCGAAGTTATTTTGGCGCATAAAGTGGTGTATGACATCAGAGGTAATGTGGTATGTTTTAGGGACCTTCACACCTTCGAGAAGCTGGTCCTCTGTTGCTTTTTTTCTCAATATCTGAGCGGCCAGAAAAAGACCGGCACTCTTACCTCCGAGTTTGCCGTGGCTTTCAGGGGCAAAGACAACGTTGCTAAGCAGGTAGTAGAAATCGCTAATCTCAATGAAGTCTTTGGCCACGCTGATGTACTCAAGCTGATCTGAAAGGAACCGTCGGATGAGGGACACCTCGATACCACGTTTATTGGGCGACTGGATCTCTGGCTCCTGCTGTGCCAGATGATGATATCGTCGTATGGCATCCGCTACTTCTGACAAAGACAGATTCCGGTTTACGACCTGCACCAGGAATGACAGCTTGTCTTCCTGAATCCATTTCTGAAGAAGGCGAAATATCTCGTCATCAGGCAAATGGTCGCATGCAATCTTAAAGACAGCCCCACAAATCTCAGGTGAAAAGCCGACCTGTCGACGCTCATACGGCTGATTCATATCCTCCAGCATCGACTCTTCCATTTTTCGTGGGTCTGGTGCGAACGTCTGAAGAATCCTATCTGCCTCCTCAATACCGCTCCAACACATGTAATTCAGCATTTTGCGTGCGATGCTAAGAAATAGATTACGGTCCGTTTGTTTGAGCATCTGCAGTACTACCTGCCAATCGCTCTTTCTGCTGATCTCAACGTTGCATTCACGATGCTCCCACCCATTGACTATTTCCCTCATCTTCTGATAAGTCATGCGATGTGCGAGACGATCGGCGATAGTCTGAACCAGTTTGATCTCCTCTTTCAGGAACGGTCCGTCATCGCCCGGTGGCATCTCCTTTGTGTAGAAGACACTGATCATACCAACCGTCACACCGCTGGCTACTATGTCCGCACTTAAACCCCACTGGGTTTCTGAGAAGCTGGAGGTTGTATAGGTATTGTTATCGAGGATGATTCGCGCTACGCACATCTCAGGGTACATCCAGCCGGGGGGAATTGCCTCAAGAACTGCCGTGCAGATATCGCTAAGTTCAGCGTCCGGCTTGGCTAAGGCTTCCACGACCTTGTACAGGCAGTTGAGTTCTTTGGTACGTTCCTGAAGCTGATGATACAAACGATCGGTTGACTTCTCACGATCGTCACTGTTGTTGGGCTGTGTCATCGCAGGATCGCCCCCTTGTTACTTCGGCTATTGACCTTGATAAGTATCGACTTGTCCAATCTAACGTAGTACACAGAGTCGGTTTCAAACACGGTTTTCTCGCTTTCAAAGAACGCCCAGTTCATATCGTACGATTTGGGGTGTGAAATGCTGATTCTGGCTTCGTTCGGATTCTTAGCCTGAGTCAGTTACATTTCAACACCAATCGCATTCGCAAACGATACTCGTGAACAAATCCATTATCATCTCATACCGGACAATGGTCACATTGCCCAATGTCCGGTGGCTTGTTGAAAAAGTCATTACTTCAAAATGTCCATGCTCGGGCGGCGATGTTGCCAGGTGTCAGATCCCACAGCAAGCTGTGGGGCACCAACAGTCTGGCTAATCAGTAGGGGCGTCAGGCAGAGACACCTGACGCCACCGTATGCGGACGGTTTATCAACAAGCCCAGAGTCAGACCACCCATCCTCTTTCCCGGCAAGCCTGCGCCACGCGGTCAATGGCGATGACATAGGCGGCATCTCTCATGAACAGCTTTCGTTTCCGGGCCATCTCGCTGACAGCAGTAAAAGCACTGGTCATCTTGAGGTCCAGGCGACTCAGTACATCATCCTTTTCCCAGAAGTAGTTCATGTTGCTTTGTACTTGCTCAAAGTAGCTGCAGGTTACACCGCCGGCATTTGCCAGGAAATCAGGGACTACAAAGATGTCTCGATCCTTGATGACCTTATCAGCGCCAGGGGTTGTTGGACCATTAGCACCCTCTGCGATTACTTTCACTTTCTTAGAAATTCTGGATACGTTTTCGGCTGTTATTTGGTTCTCTAGGGCACAGGGAATCAGTATATCGGCTTCCTGGTCGATCCAGGCATCACCGTCAGTCACCTCGTATCCAAGATCGCGGGCTTTTGCCTTGTCGATTCCTCCAAACCTGTCAGTAATACCTCGCAGTGTATCAAGATTGACCCCGTCCTTCTTGATAAAGGAATATGGCTCCTGGTCGGCTTGATCCCAACACGACACACAGACAACGGTTCCACCAATTTGCTCATAGAGCTGTATCGCGTGCTGAGCCACGTTGCCAAAACCCTGAACGGACGCAGTTGTTTTGTCCGGACTGATATTCAGTTCCTTTAGTGCTTCGCGGATAGTATAGACAACGCCGAACCCTGTTGCTTCAGTGCGTCCGAGTGATCCCCCCATGCCAACCGGTTTTCCGGTGATAAAGCCCGGATGATGTCCGCCGTGGATATGCTCGTATTCATCAAGCATCCACAACATGTGCTGGGCGTTTGTCATTACATCCGGTGCCGGGACATCAGAGATTGGTCCCACGTTGCGGGCAAGTTGCCTCACCCAACCTCGACAAATCTGCTCCTGTTCGCGGAAGCTAAGGTTATGTGGGTCGCATATAACACCACCTTTGCCACCACCGAGCGGGATTTCCACAACTGCACATTTCCATGTCATCCACATTGACAGGGCACGGACCGTGTCAATTGTCTCAGCCGGGTGAAATCGTATCCCGCCTTTGCAGGGTCCCCGAGCATCGTTGTGCTGAACGCGAAACCCGCGAAACACTTTGACTGTTCCGTCATCCATGCGTATGGGGATACTGAACTGATATTCTCGCAAAGGATTCCGAAGCAAATCACGGACGGACGTATCCAGTCCAAGAATGTCAGCTACGCTGTCAAACTGTGTCTGTGCCATCTCAAATGCATTGAAACCTTCGTTCATTGTTGGAACTCCTCTATTATGTTTATATCCTGTTGTGTTTTCATAACATTCGAATGCTGTCATTCATCCTATCAAGTACTGTATGGTACCGAGGGTGATATCGGTTGGCAAGCGCCTTACTCTGTGTCACCGACGGGCCACTCAAAACACCACTCATTTCACGAGCAGAAATGTACTTGTAGACCACTCTATGTCAAGCAAATAGGATAACCGGATGTGGAAAACGGCTCAAAGCGGGGGAGGGGAGAAGCCCCTAACTGGCAGCTTACAGTTCTACGGCAGCAGCATCCAACCCGCGAATATCAGTCTGATGATCGCCGGCAGATGTTCTCCTTTCGATAAGAGCACATCATGACACTTGCCATATCCATATTATTTCAGCAACAGCATCTTTTTCGTCTTGATTTGATCGTCCACCTGGAGGCGGTACAGATAGATACCAGTGGCCACGGGAAGTCCACCGTTATTCCTGCCATCCCAGATAACCCGATGGGATCCAGCAGGTCGTTGACCTTCGACAAGCGTTCGCACTCGTTGTCCAAGCAGGTTGTAGATTGATAGTTCTACCTGACAATATTGAGGTATATCAAACTGTATTAAAGTGCTCGAATTGAACGGGTTGGGGTAGTTCTGTTCCAGTGAAAACCGGTTCGGCAAGTTGGTTTCTGTGTTATCACCGACGGAAACATGCGAGTCTACTGTTACCGTGACGGTATCCGTGGCGGAAGCAGCTCTTGGGTCTGAAACGGTGACTATCAGTTCTACCGTTCCTAAGTATGCGAGGTCGGATTTGAGAGTCATCACGCCGCTGGCCGTGTCAATTGTTACCAGCAGGCTGTCATTGTCAGCCGAGTAGCCAAAGGTAAGCAAAGAATCAGGATACTCAGGATCGTCGGAAGCTCCCAATAGATCGATATGGACC
>QNAF01000160.1 GCA_003641405.1 Candidatus Zixiibacteriota bacterium
AGCCCTACTCAACCTTGTCACACGACTTGTGAGCCGATTGTGGCGTCCAAACACAAACATAGGTTGCCATGCACCCTCATCGTATTATGCAACGTGAAAATAAGGCTTTCTCAACAAGCCCTTTGGAGCCTGTTGATAAACCGTCCGCATGCGGTGGCGTCAGGTGTCTCTGCCTGACGCCTCTACGGATTCGCCCGACTGCCAGGCAGACTTGTAGGGCGGGTCCGTCGTCGAACCTGCCAACAAAGCGTTTGACCGTCAGATGACGCTATTCTTCCTGAGCAGGAGTTTCCGTATTGTTCTCGAACCCGATTGGTTTGGTTATCTGGTGAGGTGTCCCATGGACCTTGATTTCGCCGAACTGCTTCTCGAATTTCTTGATGTTGTCGGTCAGCGCCTGGTGAAGCATCTTGGCGTGCATCGGGGTCATAATGATGCGGGAAAGTACGCGTGATTTTGGGGATCGCGGCATCACGCGGGCGAAATCGATAATGATCTCGGTCGGTGAGTGCACAATCATGGCCAGATTAGCGTAGATGCCTTCGGCCTCTTTCTCGCCAAGCTGGATATTGATCTGTTGCTGTTGCTGTTGCTGTGGCTGGTTGGTCATTTGCTTTATCCTTTTGAAAGTACGGACGTTACTTCTTCGCTTGTACAGGGAACACCATTCTAATATATTTGACGGCGGTGTCAACCGGTTTGTACGTGCTGACGGAAAGTGCGGGATACACAGGAAAGACAGAAAACAGTGCCACTTAGCAGAGAACGCGCAGAAAAAATAACGTCTTCGATTGGTCACTCCCAAGTGCTGATCCTTGGGGATGTCATGCTCGACGAGTACCTGTACGGCCAGGTCGATCGGATATCGCCGGAGGCTCCGGTGCCAGTAGTGGATATTCAGGAGACAAGACACCTCCTGGGCGGAGCGGCGAATGTGGCGGCCAATATCCGGGCGCTGGGGGATGAGCCTCTGTTGGTGGGCGCTGTGGGCGATGATGATGCCTTCATCAAGCTGCGGCGGCTGCTCGCAGAACAGAATATCTCCGCTGATTACCTGGTGGCTGACAAATCGCGCCGGACGACAATCAAAACTCGTGTGATGGCACACAATCAACAGGTGGTGCGAGCCGATCAGGAAAACCGGCATGAGTTGAGCGAGACAGTCGAACAACAGGTGTTCGAACGTGTGTCGCAAGCGTCCGACGGGATCGCCGCGGTTATTATCTCGGACTATGGCAAGGGGATGATCACGCTGTCACTGCTGCAGAGAGTCACTGACCTCTGTTTGCAGAAGGGGATATTCATTGCCGTTGATCCCAAGGAAAGCCGGTTCAATGACTACAAGAAGGTTTCGCTGATTACGCCGAATCATCACGAAGCCGGTTTTGCATACGGGCGTCGTATCAGAACGGAGAGCGATCTCGCGGAAGTCGGTAACGGACTTCTTGAGCGACTTCAGGCGAAGGCAATACTCATCACGCGGGGTGCCGACGGAATGTCGCTCTTCCAGACTGGGCAGGAACCAACGCACATCCCTACTTTCGCTCGCCATGTTTACGATGTGACGGGTGCTGGTGACACCGTGATTGCAACTTACGTTTCTGCCATTGCCGCCGATGCCAATGCCGTGGAGGCGGCGATTGTGGCCAACGCGGGAGCGGGTTTCTCGGTAGCGGAGGTCGGCACAGCTACAGTCACATCAGAGCAACTTCGAAAAGAACTGATGCGCAATATTGCCAACGGTAATCTTGACCGAACGAAAGGTAAAAGCATGTAGGGCGGGACCCCTGTGGTCCCGCCACTGTTGGCGGGTTCGAAGACGGACCCGCCCTACTTGGCTGAGATATGCTTATCCCCCGAAAACAGGTTGCTTCCCTTGGCCGGAGACTCCGACGACAAGGAAATAAGATCGTGTTCACCAACGGCGTCTTTGACATTCTTCACCTGGGACACGTGTCATACCTTGCCAGGGCCAGGTCGTTCGGAGACGTTTTGGTCGTGGGGCTAAACAGCGACAAATCGGTTCGGCGTCTCAAGGGTGCCGGTCGACCGCTTCAGAAACAGCGTGATCGTGCAGAAATCCTGCTGGCGTTGCGCACGGTGGACTATGTGGTCATTTTCTCGGAAGACACACCGCAGAAGCTGATTGAGCAAATCCAGCCGAATGTACTTGTCAAGGGAGCTGATTATCAGGTGTCGGAGATTGTGGGGGCGGAGTTCGTGCGTTCACATGGTGGAGAAGTCAGGCGAGTGCGACTAACACCCGGCCGGTCAACCAGTGAAATAATCAAGAGACTGAAGTAGCTGACCAGAAGTCGATCAGCGCCCGTATTTCGCGGTGTGGGTTGCGTTTCTTGAGTTCAATTGTTATCTACACTTTGATGTCACATCAAGTTACAGAGCAGAGACCGTCAGTCATGGAAAGGCTCGCGGATGATGGTTACTGGATTGCACGTGCAGCGAAGCATCTCGCTAACGGGAAACACTCAATAGTCGTCCAACTCTGCAAGGAACACTTGATTGAGGAGCCAGCGACCGTCTCAGGACGTTTGATCTACGCGATGGCGCTTTATCGAGCCGGTCAACAGGAGGCTGCTTCCGAGCAATTCCATCGCGTTTTGTCTCTCGACCCGGATCACGTGGTAGCACTCAAGTATCTGGGGGACATCAAATTTGCTGTTGGCGACCAACCAGCCGCAATGGCAAACTACCGGAGAGTTCTTCAGATCGATTCGCAATGCCAGGGTTTAAGATCGACCGTTCTGCTGCAACCTCGCACAGTCACCAGAACGATCACACTGGCAGGCAAAGCCGAACCTAAGCCTGAACGAGTAGCCGGATCACTTCGCAAAATACCCTTTTACACAGAGACGATAGGTGACCTGTATATGGAGCAGGGCTGTATCCGGCTGGCTGCAGAAGTCTACCGTCATCTGCATAAATTGAGTGAAAACCCCCGCCTGGCTGACAAGCTGCAACGTGCGGAAGGAAAAATCAGAGAGAAGGAGCACTAAGAATGTCTGTTAAACGAATCAATCAGCTTCGCAGTAAGATTCAAGGAGCGAATCTCGATGGTCTCATTCTCACTGACCTTGACCAGATTCGCTATTTGACTGGATTTACAGGCACTGCCGCCTTGGTAGTGATCTCCGACAGACGGGTAGATTTCTTGACTGATTTTCGGTACAAGATTCAAGCTCGAAAACAGGTTAAGGGTGCGAAAGTCCACGTAGTGCGCCGGGGAGCAATTGGTGCCCTCAAAGACTTTCCCGAGTTCAATATCAAGAACCGTCGGTATGGGTTCAGCGGCGAGCATCTCAGCGTGACGGATCGAGACCTCATTCAGAAGAATCTGCCTGATGTGCTGCTTGTGGCCGCCGACGCCATATTGGCAGAGATGGGGTGGATCAAGGAACCAGAGGAGCTGGCGTCGATCAGGAAGGCCGTTGAGATATCAGATACTGCCTTTGAGCGAATTCTCAATCTGATAACGCCGGGTGTTAGAGAACGCGAACTGGCCGCAGAGCTTGAATATCAGATGTGCATGCTCGGTTCTGAAAAGCGATCTTTTGAAACAATCGTGGCCTCTGGGTATCGCTCGGCAATGGCACATGGAGTGGCTTCCAGCAAGAAATTCAAGAAGGGTGATTTCGTGACTATCGATTTCGGTGCAACCGTTGATGGATATGTCTCAGATATGACGCGGACGGTTGTACTTGGCAAAGCAACCAGTCGTCAGCGGAAAGTATACAACACAGTGCTCAAAGCCCAGAAGGCCGGGATTCGGAAGGTAAAGGCGGGCGTGACAGCGGTTAGTGTAGACGCGGCCTGCCGCAATCTGATCACCAAGGCTGGTTTTGGTAAGAACTTTGGCCACGGAACCGGCCATGGAATCGGTTTCTTGGTCCACACCGGCCCAACAATATCTCCGCTGTCTGAGTCTAAACTCAAGCCTAATAACGTGATAACAATTGAGCCTGGGATATATATCGATGGCTGGGGGGGTGTACGCATTGAGGATGATGTGATTGTTACGAGAACCGGCGGAAAAGTGCTGAACCGGGCAGAAAAAAAACTATTGGAGCTGTGAGCTCTCAGGCAGTATCATTCTATGAGCGGATTGGTTGTTTATTGAGGATCACCGCTGCCTCCGAGAGAGAGGCTACATATTGCTGTCCGCAAGCGAGGAATCAGGATGAATGAAAACTACATTAAGAAGTTGATAAAACTCGTTGAAGAGTCTGAGATAGAATCTCTCGAAATATCAAGTTGGGGCAGAAAGGTCAGAATCACCCAGCGTCTCAATGCCGGTTCCAACGGCCATGGGGACGCTACGGTTCTTGCCGGTCCTTCGTCAGCCCCACCTGTCCCAATTCAGCCATCTCCGGCTGCACAATCTGCCCCAGTCACTGAACCTGCGGTGCTAACTGCCGACAGTAATATGGTGGAGATAAAGTCACCGATGGTCGGGACTTTTTATCGGTCACCGTCTCCGGACGCTGGCCCGTATGTCTCCCCGAACGAGAAGATTGCCTCCGGTCAGGTAGTCTGTATCGTGGAAGCCATGAAACTGATGAACGAGATTGAGTCGGAAGTCAGCGGACGGGTAATCGAGATACTGGCAGAAAACGCCAAACCGGTGGAGTTTGGCCAGGTGCTTTTCTTGATCGATCCCAACGGCTGATACCGTCTTCGGGAAGGGGAGTTCCATGACACTCAAGCAGATGCTGGTTGAGATGCTCAACAGGAAAGCATCAGATCTGCACATTCGCGTTGGAGTTCGTCCAAATATTCGGGTTAACGGGACGTTGGAACAGATCGCAACAGATCCTACTACAATGGACTTTATGGATCAGATCGTTTCACAGATTCTAAACGAGAAGCAGCGGGATCGCTTTGATCGAAAAAACGAAATGGACCTGGCATTGTCAGTTGCCAAGCTGGGCCGATTTCGAATCAATCTCTTCCGGCAGCGGGGAACGGTGGGAATTGCTATCCGAGCCGTAAACACGAACGTACCATCGTTTGAAGAACTCAGCCTGCCACCCTTGATAAAGGAGTTGTCAAGTGAGCGACGGGGTCTGATTGTGCTGACAGGCACTACCGGTTCCGGTAAATCCACGACTCTGGCGGCAATCATCGAGGAAATGAACGAAACTTCACCGTTGAACATCCTGACTGTGGAAGACCCGATTGAGTATATCTACAGAGATAAGAAAGCGATTATCTCGCAGCGTGAAGTAGGTGGAGATACGGAATCGTTTTCATCGGCTCTGCGGCACGCTTTTCGGCAGGACCCTGATGTCATTCTGATCGGCGAAGTGCGTGATCTCGAGACAATGTCAATCGCTTTGACAGCGGCCGATACCGGTCACCTGGTCCTGACTTCCCTGCATACGCTGAATGTTGTTGAGACCATTACTCGTATTATCTCGTTTTTCCCGCCTCATCAGCATCAACAGATCAGACTTCTTCTTGGTGGAACTCTAAAGGCTATAATGTGTCAGCGGCTCTTACCGCGTTGCGACATGCCCGGACGAGTGCCGGCAGTGGAAGTCATGGTAAACTCCGGTGCAATCAGAGAGTGTATCATGGATCCGGAGAAGACAGTCGGGATTACAGAGCTAATGGAGTCTGGCAACGTGTCGTACGGCATGCAGACATTTGATCAGTCCATTCTGAAACTTCACCAGCAAGGGATGATTTCGCTGGAAACTTCGATGGAGAACGCTACCAATCCGGACGATCTTGATCTGCGTATGAAAGGAATCACAGGCGCGGCAGACCGCTGGGACGGGGAGAAAAAGGAAACCACGTCGAACGGTCCAGAGTTTATCGAGAACAAGGGTTTTTCATAATTGCATGTAGCAGCACCAAGGCGTAGTAGCGCTGGCAATCATGTAACCGCCGCCTTCTTTAGGAAGGTGGCGGTTTTTTTGTGCGCGCCGCTGTGAAATACTGTATGCCACACCAGTCTGGTGGCCCGTGCGCTTGGGCTTGTTGAGAAAGCCTTATTTTCACGTTGCATAATACGATGAGGGTGCATGTGCTCAAAGAGAGTAGCCGTCGATGTCAGCATTGAATGGTCTGGTGGCCCGCCTTTCAGGGCTTGTTGAGAAAGCCTTATTTTCACGTTGCATAATACGATGAGGGTGCATGGCAACCTATGTTTGTGTTTGGACGCCACAATCGGCTCACAAGTCGTGTGACAAGGTTGAGTAGGGCTC
>QNAF01000161.1 GCA_003641405.1 Candidatus Zixiibacteriota bacterium
AAACTCGGGGAGGATCTCTTCGGGCGGTGCTTCAGGTTTGCGAAGCTTGTAGCGGGTATCAAACTCCACATACAGGCGCTGGGCCTCGGTGAGAGTGTCAAGATCGACATCAGGAAAAACTATGCGGATGGAATCCTCAAGGGATAGAGTATCCCCAAGCACCGCCGAATCCAACAACATCGCAATATCAAGCGCCATCGTATCCGATTCAACGAACGCGGAATCAGCAGGCAGGACGTTTTCAGACACACTCTCATCACCGAGCGCACCACCGGCTATAAATATTATCAGGAGAATAGTTACAATCAGTTTGAACATCGCATATCCCGTTCTCGGTCATATAAGTGGCGAGTAACGCCGAATAGCAACGGGAAAATGAGCAGATTGGCCACCAGTGAAATCAACGACCAGATCATGCCAGTGACAAATCTGGGCCAGAACGGCTGATATACCCATGCGTCAACAAAGGAAACCGGCAGATAAAAAAGCATCGTGCACACGAATGCCGCCATGAGCAGCCACAAACGGCCGCGCAGGGATTTGCAGTCGCAAGACCAGTTCTGACTGATTCCACCTATCAAACCACAGGCTGCCATACCGGCTACCTGCGCCAGCATGACCGGAAGTGAAACCGGGCCGTAAGGATTAAAGCTACTCCACAACCACATGCCCACTGCGCCCACCATCAGCCCCGGCGCTATCCCCCACAAGTAACCAGCAGAGAATGCCACGAAAAAAGCCAGGTTGACATTGGGAAGCAGGGTCGTTCCCCAGGAGAGGACATAGATCAGGGCTGAAAATAGAGCGATTCGGGTGATGAGTCTCGGAGGGAAACTCATCGAATGATGACAACCTTCTGGTGGCTCTCGGCGAGGAGTACCTCTCGCTCGACATCGGTAAACAACCGTGCGTACGCCAGGTAGACTCCGGAGGCAACGTCCCTTCCAGTCTGGTTCTTCATGTCCCACCCGGCTTCGTATACACCGACCCGGCTGTTGCCCAGACGGTCTTCGCCAAGGTAAGAACCTTCCACAAGAGCTACGTACTCACCGGCTACAGTATAGAGGTCTACCGTAATGAATGCTCCCGCCAGAGCATCCACGGTAAAGCCGATGCTGTCGGTGGGCACTTGGAATCTGAACTTGATCTCGGCATCCGCCAACTCAGAGACTACTGCCGGATTCGGATACGGCGTCAGCACGGCTGCACGGCGATTTTTCCAGGACTCCGGGATTTCACCACTGTTGTCGTAAATGACGTACGCGATGTTCTTCGTTTCACCGGCGTGGTATGCCGCCGGGTTGATCGAGGTAGCAGTGAAAATGAAAGTTATTGACTGGTACTTCCGAAAATCGATCTCACCGAATAACAAATCCACATAGTAGGTCGAAATGATACCGGGGACATACGCTGTGCCCAGAACAACAAGTGAGTCCGGTTCAGACACAAGTTGACCGACCACCGAAATACCCCACACCCCAGAACTTATTGTACCAGTATACACCCACATTGTTAGAAGGGTGTCATCAACAACAAGAACGGAGTCAGTACACGTGGAATCAAGACCGTCAACAGACCAGGCCGTACACTCCCAGTATTGCGTTTGAAGCCGGTCCAGATCGGTCAAGTGAATGTACGTGGAAGCATTGACCTCCGGCTTGAACCAATTGGCGTCGGCAGTTACCGTCAGCGGAAACTCTCTCTGAACATCCATGCTATCGTGCGGGATGAACGCAAGTTCGGCCTTCTCCGGATAGCCGATATCGTTCGGTGCCAAATCAGCATATGGTCCGGTGAAATAGTTCCAAAGCGCAAACTCACTCATGGCCGTAACGAGACTATCTTCCCCTCCACTGGCCACGAAGATCGCGGAGTCAGTCATCTGGAGATAGTGCCAACCGGGACCGATATCAGCAGCCAACAGCCAGATATCCTTGATTATGTCCGTTCCATAGTTATAGGACAGATATTTGGGCCATATTACCGAAGCGTACTCATGAGCACCATTCACGAGTTGTAGCGAGCGTCTCGGAAGATTAAAGAAATACTCATCCAGCAAATAGAAGTCATTGATGTGGTCGTATATTTGCTCTTCCATCCAGACTGCTGTCATCTCGAACCACTCAATCGGCTCAGTTGCGTCCATGGCGAAATGCGCGGCATGGAAAATCTCGTGTGCCAGCGTGACCTTAGCGGCCTCTAACGGTATGCCGACGTACGCAGGCAGGTGCTGAAAATCGTGATCTATGACAATCCAGCAAGGTGCCCGGCGGTATGTAGGGTCGGATCCGGCGCAGTCTTCCGACTGGTTATATGTCAGCCCATAATAACCAAGTGTCAGGGCTCGGAGGTAAATATCTACCCGGTCATCTCCACCACCGGGACATGCAGTGTCAACAACTGGTGTTGGGTAGCCAAAAGTACCAAAGATCTCATCGTAACAGTGATCTGCAATCAATCCCAGTGATTCGATATAGTTCGGCACACCGTCACCATCGGAGTCGATATTTGACTGGTAACAAGCATGGTCTCCCGTCTTGTTATAGTGCAGCTTGATCCGTCCTCCGGGCGAGTCATAGTAATAATCCATTAAGGGCCGAGCGGTTGCCATCGGATTATACGATTTAAGCAGGCCGTCATCCAACTGATCGCGGTAACGCTGAAACTCCAGAATCGCCGGTGTTCCACACTTACCGGGAAAGTGCTTGTGATCTTCATCATCAATTGCCAAAGTGGGCAGGTCACTCCTCTGCCCCGTAACGTACATATAATTCTCGATAATCGCCCGCTGACGATCCATCGACAGTATCTCATTTCCCGACACATCGGCAACAACGAAACCGAATGCAGCCATCACAACAGTCAAACAAATCAGATTCTTCATCTCAAGTTTGCAGCTTTCTGTTTCATGTTCTCAAGCACGTTTGCCGGCACTTGAAGGGCACCGATCTCGCCCTCAGTTTCCTGGCGGCCATGATAATCAGACCCACCGGTGATAAACAGGCCGTAGCGCTTTGCAAGAGATTTGAGCAAAGTGACCTGATGATTCCGATGTGAGTAGTGATAGGCTTCGATGCCATCCAATCCAATGCCTGCCAGACCTTCGATATGCTGATGCGCCTCCCCGATGAACGGGTGTGCCAGCACAGCCACGCCACCAGCACCGTGCACCAGCTTGATCGCGTCGGCAGGAGTTATCTTGCTCTTGGGCACGTAAGCCGGGCCCTCAGTTCCAATGTACTTCCAGAACGCCTCGTCAAAGGTTGACACATGACCGAGTTGCACCAGCACCTCTGCGACATGAGATCGACCTATCACGGTACTACCAGCAGCCATTTCGACCGCCTCAAACGTGATCTCCAATCCGAGAGCGTTGAGTTTCTCGACCATTAAACGCCCGCGCCGCCTTCGAGTTTCCTGAAATTCTTCCAGACAGTCGTTAAAGGCTCGATTGTCGGGGTCGAACATATAGGCCAGCATGTGCATGTCTTCCCCGTTCTCAATGGCAGACAACTCTACACCCGGCACCAGTTCAGGATCACCGTTTTTAAGATATTGGTACGTCTGGCGATATCCCTCAAGCGTATCGTGATCTGTGATTGAGAACGCCACCAGTCGTTTCTCGCGAACAATCCGGAGAATCTCTTCGGGAGTGCGGGTACCATCTGAACAGACAGTATGAATGTGCAGATCGACATATCCTGACATGGGCTACAACTTCTCTTCCACCAACTGCTTCACTTCAGCCACTACCGCCTCTGCTTCCTTGCGAATTGAAGCAGTATCGTCGGAGAGTTTCTTCACAAACTTCTTGTCGGATATCGAAGTAAGATTAATCCGGACATTGTAGCCGGCACCTTCGACAGCAGCATGCCCCATAAGTCCGGCAACACCGGCATCTGTAATCGAGTTTTTATTGCCCTTCTGAGCAACCGTGAGAGAGAGTTTCATTGCTTCGAGCGACTTCTTCATAACTTCAAGGGGCACTTCAGCGGCGTGCTTGTTGGCCACTTCCACGGCCTTGTCTCTCTCCGCGACCTGTTCGTCGGAGCCTTTTGGCAACTTGAACGCTTCCATGACCGCGTTGAATGCTTCCTTGTCAGTGTCGATCAGCTTAGTCAAATCCGCACAGAGTTTGTCTGCTTTATCGCGGACAGCCGAAAGCTCATCCCGCACCGCCGCGTACTGCTTCTTGCCTACTGTCAGACGAGCCACCATCGCTGCCAGTGCCGCCGAGAGAGCACCGGCCGAAGCCGCCACCGAACCACCGCCAGGGGCTGGTGAAGACGAAGCGACTTCGTCGTAGAATGTGTCTCCGGCCTGTCCTGACGTACCGACCGAGGCCAGTTTCTCTTCCAGAACCTGTTCCTTTGAGAAACCTTCAAACCGAAGATAGAAATCCGCCACATCAAGTACTGCCTGGTTTGGCACCAAACCCACGATTTCCGAAGAAGTCACGTTGATACCGTATCGGGCGGCTTCGCTTTTGATGGTCTCAAAAACACGGAAAATCGGTGTCTTGGTGTAGTTGATCAGGTTCATTGATATCTGCACCTGGTTGCGCTCTTTGATCTCCAGCCCCATCGCCTTGACGAATCGATAACCGCCCTTGATCGACCGAATCGCGTCGGCAATCTTCTGAGCAGCTTCCAGATTGTTCGAACCCAGGTATACGTTATAGGCTACCAGGGGAAACCGCACCCCTATCGCAGTAGCACCTGCCTTGATATTCATTTTGGCCGGACCGTAGTCGGGTTTACGCAAAGGATCATTTTCGATTGACTTACACATACCCTCATACTGTCCCTGACGAACCTTGGCCAGGTTTTTCCGCTTGGGTGAGGTGGCCGCATCTTCGTAAAGAAATACCGGAACCTGAAGTTCTTCACCGACCCGCTTACCCAGCTTGTGTGCCAGT
The DNA here is from genome assembly GCA_003641405.1 of Candidatus Zixiibacteriota bacterium. GTDB lineage: Bacteria > Zixibacteria > MSB-5A5 > GN15 > FEB-12 > B22-G1. The sequence continues at coordinate 4,919 of QNAF01000161.1, forward strand.
TCAACCGCATCTTCCCCGGTCATGTCCCCAAGTGGAATGAAAGGACAGACGTCACAGGCACCCATACGGGGATGTTCCCCGGTATGCTTTGACATGTCTATCAATTCACCGGCTTTTTTGATACCGCGGAACGCAGCGTCCACAGCCAGGCTGGGGTCACAGACAAAAGTAACAACGGCACGATTATGGTCGCCATCCATTTCATGATCAAGAAGAGTAACGCCTTCCTCGGCGGTAATTGCCTGGCATATGGCATCGATAACTTCGGGACGTCGTCCTTCAGAAAAATTAGGTACACATTCAACAAGTTTGGCCATTGTGGATTCTCCGTCTGGTGTCTATCGGTCGAACCGATCCTTGAGGGACCAGGCCAACAGGGGTATCATGATCTCGTGATGACCAATGAAACTATAACCCTTGCCGGACCTGAATGTCGGTCGCGAGACAATGTTAACGCAGGGGCGGTAATGTTCTATCATGTCAAAATTGGCTGTTACCAGCCGGCTCTTACGCTTATGCAGGTTTCTTGCAACTGTCAGGGCTTTCAGAAATACTTCCGGCAAAACAACTGCAGAACCAATATTGGCCACCACGCCCCCTCTGTCAAGTTCGGAGCAGATGGAAGCAAGAATCCGAAAATCTACATGCGAAGCTGTCCCGACAGCTCCGGCATCAAAAACCGGATGCTGGCAGACAATATCTGTACCTATGCCCACATGCAGTGTGGCCGGCAGCCCCAAGGTGTAAGCGGACGCAAACACGGAAAGACGTCGGTTCACAGCGCGCTGCTTGCAAATAAATTTCCCCGCGGCCTCACCCAGGCCCAGATCTTCGTCGGCCGCAAGCTGACTGACTGACGCGTACAGGTCAGCCGTCTCCCGGGCCATCCCAAAGCTACCGTCCTCGAGCCCCCGTTGAACGTCTTCAGAGGTACCCCCAAAGAAAGCCAGTTCAAGATCGTGAATCAGCCCGGCACCATTAAACGAAATGCCGGTCACAATCTTGCGCTTCATCAGATCGATCAGTATCGGTGAAAGCCCCACCTTAATCGAATGAGCACCCAGCATGAGGTGAAACGGTCGGCCTTTCTTCCTGGCCTCAAACACATGATCGACAAACTCAACCAAATCGGCGGCTTTGAGAAACTGTGGCAGCGAATCGAGAAACTTGCCGGCGCGAACCGACTTGCTTAATGGCTTCCCGAAATTGTCAATAGTGGTTCTGTTATCGCGGCGTTTGATCGACGTCGTTCTGACACGCGACAGATCAGCCCGTTTGTGTTTGGTCTGCCTTTTGCC
>QNAF01000162.1 GCA_003641405.1 Candidatus Zixiibacteriota bacterium
CTTAGCTGTAATGGCGCTCCCTACAACTGGGAGAATCGGCGGAAACTTGACCCGTCGAATTACGTAACAAACCATGTGACATTCTGGAGGTCACCCGGTATGAAACTGACTGACAGGGAAGAGAAAAACATCGTGATTCTGGAGCCCAGAGGCAAGATCATGGGCGGCCCGGACGCCAGCCTTCTGCACGACAAGCTCTACGAGTGCATCGAAAAAAACAAGAAACAGATTGTGATCGATCTGGCCAAAGTGGAGTGGATGAACTCTACTGGTCTGGGCATTCTGATTTCCAGCTACACGACGTTGAGGAACCACGAAGGCGTACTGAAACTGGCCAATGTGACCGACAAAATTCAGTCACTCCTGACCATCACCAAGCTGGTGACGGTTTTTGAGGCACACGACTCAGTCGATGAAGCGCTTGATAGCTTCAAGTAACGGATGCTGAAGACACTAGCATAGCAATATATCTGTCAACAGGTAGACATGGTCGTGTCTGCCTGTTTTTTTTGGAGTAGAGGACCGCATGAAACAACCAGTAATCACGGGGGACACTATTTCCTTCCCCTCAGACCAGACCTTTCTTCAAGACGTTGACACCTTCGTTGAGGGCACTCTGAGAAATCTTGGTGCGGATAAGTCGGTGACAGCCGATATCGCAATCTCCGTCTCAGAACTGGTCAACAACGCCATCATCCATGGCAACGGGTCGTCACCTGACAAATCGGTGTCCGTAAAGGTGACTTGCACGAATAAAGTAGTCACTATCACAGTAAGTGATGAAGGAGGAGGATTTGACCCGGATTCCGTAGCCGATCCACTGGCCGAAGAAAATCTTATGAAGGAAGTCGGCCGTGGCATTTTTGTGATACGATCGCTGATGGACAAGATGGAATATAGTACTACGAGCAATGGCTCGTCGGTGAGCATCACCAAAACTATCTCGTAATACGTTGCAGTCAGAGACAAAATGCAGTTAGAGCTCTTAAATACGCTCATATTCTTCGTTGCCGGCGGATTCCTGGTATTCCTTGCGATTACGATCACCAGGGATGATTTCACCAGCCGGGCCAACCGCGCTGCCGGTATGATGTTGCTCTTTGCCGGATTGGGCCCCCTCGCTCTTGCCATGGGGTATGTTATCCAGGGAGCCGATCCGGAGGCCGCTGCATTTCATGGAACGACACTGTATAATCTCTACTATATCTGGGAGTTCTTCTTCCCCGCCTTGCTGGTTTTCTCTTGGGTGTTCCCGGTTGATCGCCTGAGACATTTCAAGTACCCCAAATTAAGATTCCTCATTCTGATACCGCAGATCATCCACACTGTACTCGTCATTTTCTATGACCGAATAGTGTCTCTTCTTAATCTCCTTGCCGACAGTGGTGCCGGCGAGGGACTGGTCGCTGTGCTTCTAAAACCGTTTGGCTGGATATTTTCTCAGATTCTGCTATTGACCGCACTTATCCGCACCAACGAAGAAGTGGTCTTCGGCTCAGTGAATTTCGTCTACATCGTGATCGCGGTTTACTTCCTAGAAGTTGGGCAGCGCTACCTGACGAATCCCCGACTGCAGACTCAGGCTCAGATGGTGGTTCGGGGAACACGGATCGGCCTTGGCTTTTACGTCCTGTCATATCTTGTCGGCGTGATGTGGGATGGTGATGCGTCTCGCATAATTGGTTCTTACCTGCTCATTGTTGCTATTGCCGGTAGCGGAGCCTGTTTTGCGTACGCTATCATGCGCCACCAGTTCCTCAATGTTCAACTCATATTCCGGCAATCAATGATTTACACTTTCACTTCGGCGGTTCTGGTGGGAGCGTATGTACTACTTGGAATGCAATCAGAGTCATTCCTGGCTCCCTTGTTCGGAGAACGAGCCGAGGTCGTCAGCTATTTCTTCATTCTGTTCATCCTTTTGTTGTTCCAGCCAATCAGCCAATGGATAGACAACATCGTACGGTCCATGTTCGTACGAACGCGGACAGACTATGGGAATATTCTTGAACGTTTCTCTCGACAGGTTATTTCAATTTTTGAACCCCTGCATTTGCGACAGGCCATTGAGGAAACCCTCAAAACAGCCATGTTGGTTAATAATGTCTACTTCGTCCTTTTCGACGACAGCGTTGAAGAATATGCAATCCTGCAGAGCGATGACCACCCCAGGCGGACGGTGATCGATCGTGAAGATCTGATGTTACGGGGAATCAACCTTCTTGACACCCCAACCAGGTATAGTGCCCTGGCAGATTTCCTGGAGGATTCTCGCCTGGCGGAGATTCTAACCGAACGCAGGGTGCAAGTGATCCTGCCGATGAAGGACGCACAGCACATGCTGGGTTTTCTTGCCCTCACCTCCAAAGCCGCAGGCTACCGCTACACCAGCGATGATTTCAACCTGCTCGGAGTTCTGTCCAACCAGATGGTCACGGCCATGACAAACGCGCGTCTCTATGCTGACTCTCTGGAAAAAGCAAGGTTGGAAGAAGAAGTAAACATGGCGCGGCAGATCCAACTCGACTTGTTGCCTTCACAGCCCCCGACACTGCCCTGCACAGTCATATGCGCCGATTCAACCCCCTCAAGAACTGTTGGAGGAGACTTCTATGACTTCATCCCCCTTTGCAGGAAAGACCGGACCGGTATAGTCATCGCCGATGCATCCGGTAAGGGAATGCCGGCAGCACTTATGGTAGCACAGATTCAGGCTATCATCCGCAGTGAGGTCAACAACGGTAATCCCATTCCATTAGTGATGAAAAACATGAACCAGCAGATGGCTACATCGACTTCGCCCGAGAAGTATGTAACCCTGTTCTATGCTGAACTCGACCAGAACAGCGGCCTGCTCGAGTATGCCAACGCCGGTCACAACTATCCCTTGCTCGTACGTGCGGACGGTGAAGTCGAGCGACTCATTGTTGGAGGACCGATCATCGGTGCCTTCCCGGACATCGAGTATGAATCTGCAACCGTACAACTTCAAGAAGATGATCTGCTGTTTCTCTTCACTGACGGCCTTTCTGAGGCAATGAATCCGAGTGGCGTAGAATACGGAGAGGACAGGATCAAACAGTTTGTCGTCAAGAATCGTATCGAAAGCCCGGAGACAATCCTAACAAGTATCCTGGGCGACGTACGAGATCACGACCCAACCAGCCCGCCGCAAGACGACACAACACTCATAGCCTTGAAAATGATTGAAAGAGAAAAACTCCATGAGTGATAAGCACGCCAATTTCAACGCAGACGAACTGTTCAGACGTAAGGACCAGTTCTGCGGATTCAAGTTCTGTCCTCGCTGCGGCAAGGTTCTGCAGAAAATTACGATCGAAGATCGCATACGTGTTCACTGTCCTGACAGTGAGTGCGGCTACATATTCTACCAGAACCCCATCCCTGCGGCCGGAGCCATAATCGTAGAAAACGACCAAGTCCTTCTGGTAAAGAGGGCGTACCCACCACGGATCAACTGGTGGTGCATCCCGGCTGGCTTCATGGAGTGGGACGAACACCCTTCAGAAACAGCCGTTCGCGAACTGGAAGAAGAAACCGGCCTGAAGGTCAAATTGACCTCACTCTTCGATGTCTACAGCGGCAACGATGACCCTCGTCTGAATGCCATTCTTGTTCTCTACCTGGCAAAGGTTGTCGGCGGTAAGATGCAGGCCAACGACGATGCACTCGATGTCGCGTACTTTGGTTTTAATAACCTGCCGGAAAAGATCGCATTCGAGGCACATGTTCAGGCGCTGGCCGACTATGATCTGCGCTACCGACGGAAATAGATACAGTTGAGTCGTGTTATGGGACTCTCGTTTCGTACCCGCATTTTCCGCCTTCTGATGTTGTTTGCCATAGTGCCCGCAGTGCTGCTGGCTCTGCTTGGCTACTACCTGTCCACGGAGACACTTGTCGGTTTCGGCTCGAAGTCCACCGGAGAAATAACCGATCTGACCGACTACTACCACGGCTTGCTGTACAAGAATCTGGAACAGGTAACCGACGCGTACACACACGGTGACACATCTCCTGGCTCTGCGGATTTCATGATTGAATACGGCACTGAAAACGGCGATCGCTTCTACTCAAATGATACTCTGATTGATCTCGAAATTGTTGCAAGTGCACTTCGCACTATCGCCCGGGAGAAAGAGCGTGGTTTTGTCGCGCTGGATTCTCTGCATCTGCAGTATGTCAGTCGTCGGCTCGATAACGACAGGTTGCTGGTCGTCGGATTAGTGCACAGCCCACAATACGCTGCGCTGCTATCCGGCGTGCACCGGGAGATTGCGGCAGAATTTTCAAGTCGCGAGTTACAACCAACCTATGCCGTGTTTCTTGGCGGGCTGTTTCTGATCGTAGCCCTGATAATGTTGACAGCCGCCTACTTCTTTTCATCACGAATGTCAGGCAGCCTCACGCGGCCTCTTGGCGATCTCACAACGGCAGCAAAACAGATAGCGGAGGGAGATTTCAATCAACAGGTTCCGCTCCAGGGCGAGGGCGAGATACGTCTGCTGATTGAAAGCTTCAACCGCATGACCCTAGAACTGGAGCGGGCTACCTCACGACTTGCTCAAACTGAGAGAGTCGCAGCCTGGCGACAGGTCGCACGCCGTTTCGCCCACGAACTGAAAAACCCGCTTCAGCCAATACTGGTGTCCTTGTACCGCATCGAAAAACTAGCGGCCGAGAACCCCGTCTGGAAGCAGATACGTGAGCCGTTAGTTGCTGCAACCGAGGAAGTAAAACACCTTACGGACCTTGCCGAGCGGTTCTCTCACCTGGCGAAGCTCCCGAAGCCAAAGCGCGAACCTGTCGATATCGGCAAACTCGCCCGATCAGTTGTTGATCTCTACGACAAGAAGCTGAGTCGACATAACTTCAGCATGGCCATGCCCAACGAAGAACTGATCATTGAGACCGATCAGGACTATCTGCGAGAAATTCTGCACAATCTCCTGCAAAACGCGATTGATGCCTGTACTGAAAGTGCCCGGATTGAACTTAAGGTTGTGATGACTGAAGAGGGTGTGGAAATCATCATCCATGATGAAGGGGTCGGCATGGACACCGCGACTTTGTCATCGGCTCGACTTCCGTATTTCACAACGAAGGAGAAGGGCACCGGCTTGGGGCTTGCCATTGTGGAAAAGTCCGTCGCTGAACTTGGTGGACAACTGTTTGTCGAATCTGAGAGGGGCAAAGGTACAACAGTTACTCTGAACTTTCCAGAGGGGAACATCTGATGGCCTCGCGAATCCTGATTGTAGACGACGAACCGAATATCCTGACATCATTCGCCTCGCTACTGCGCGACGAAGGTCATCTGCCGATTACGGTCTCTTCTGCCGAAGAAGCATCAAAGGAGTGCGCCCGACGGACTGTCGATCTCATCCTGCTGGACCTGCAGTTGCCGGGCAAGTCGGGTCTCGACTTCCTGAGAGAAAGCAGAAACGACCTCACTACACCCAAAACGCTCGTCATCTCCGGCCAGGCTGAAATCGCCGACGCTCTTGAAGCTGTGCGATTGGGTGCCATTGACTTCCTCGAAAAGCCGGTTCCGCCCGAAAAACTGATAGCATCTGTGAGTGCGGCGCTGACGCTCGTCTCAGCGGAGAAACAGCGAACAATGCTGGTGAACGAAATCGATGAAAGCTCCAGAATGGTCGGTGAGTCTCCTGTAATGGGCAAGCTCCTGCACACGATCAGCCAGGTGGCACCATCCGATGCTGCCGTACTGATTACGGGAGAAAACGGAACCGGCAAAGAACTCGTTGCCACCCGTCTCTATTTGCAGAGCAAACGACGCAACAAACCTTTCGTAAGAGTCAATTGCCCCGGGATTCCTGAGACATTGTTTGAGTCGGAACTATTCGGATATACGAAAGGTGCCTTCACCGGTGCCGTAAAGGACTATCCGGGCAGATTTGTCATTGCCGACAGCGGAACCCTGCTGCTTGACGAGATTGGGGATCTGCCGCTGTCCTGCCAGGCCAAGCTGCTTCGAGTGCTTGAAACCGGAGAAGTTGAAACGTTGGGGCGAAGCGAAAGCCGCCAGGTAGACGTTCGAGTATTCTGTGCGACAAATCACGACCTTGGCCAACTGATTGCGGAGGGCAAGTTCCGTGAAGATCATCTCTACCGGATATCTGTTTTTGCGATTGAAGTCCCGTCGCTTTCCGCCCGTGTTGACGAC
>QNAF01000163.1 GCA_003641405.1 Candidatus Zixiibacteriota bacterium
TCGATCTGGGTGATCCTCTTTTCCGGGAGGCATGCGAGGTAGTTATCCGACACAAACAGGGTTCGGTATCTCTGCTGCAGAGACGTCTCGGAATTGGCTACCAGCGTGCAGCTCGTCTTATCGACAAGCTGGAGCAGGCCGGTGTAGTTTCGGCTTTCGATGGCTCCAAAGCTCGAGACGTACTCGTAGATCAAGAGTACCTCAACACGGTATTTGCCGGGGCTGCCGAGAGAGTAGCGGACGAGTCTAAATAGTCTCATAGTGGGATCATTCCGTATAACATGTTATGACTATAAGATCAATTCTGACATTCATTGGGCTGTGTCTGTTGTTGTGTCAAGAGATACACTCAGGGGAAGATTGCTCCGATGTAATCGGGGAAGATAATTTCGATCTGATCAAGGAATCACTTTCCGAGGCTGATTGTTGCCGATTCGATTTTCTTTCGATTATAGAATCAGACGTGTTCGAAACCGTTGACACAACTACAGGCTCCGCATACCTGGCCGACGATGGACGCTACTCCGTTACAGTTGGTCCGGATAGCTACTACAATACCGGCAGTCGTCTGTACTGTTACTCCCGTCTGAACAACCAGGTTACGGTGGAACGTGCGGATTCTGGTTTGGTTCAGGGTAACATATCATTTGTTACTCGACTTGATGAGTACTACGAAACGAGTATTATCGACGTAAACAAGGAATACCAATTAAGCAGGATCACTCATGATAAAATGGGCATAGCGGAAACTCTGACCGTTGTCATCGATTGTGAAAGGCATCGGTTGAGTGAACTCCGGTTTCTGGATCATAACGCGGAACTCAATCGTATCGTTATTCTGAATCAGGAGACGGACTCCGAGTGCGATGAACAGATGCTGGCACCGGATTACCCTGATTCGGTTGAGGTCGTGGAGCTCTTCTAACATGAAGGTTTACATCAGCAGGCTTGGATGTCCCAAAAACGATGTAGACGCCGACTACATTTCTGCACGCCTGCTGACGGACGGTCACGAACTTGTTGATGACCCCCTGCAGGCCGATTCTGTCATTGTCAATACCTGCGCGTTTATTCGGGCAGCCAAGGAAGAATCAATTGAGGAACTTCTACGACTGGGCCAATTAAAAGAAAACGGTAAACTCAAGACACTGTTCGCCAGTGGCTGCATGAGCCAGCGTTATGGGAGTGAACTGCTCGATGCAATGCCTGAGCTCGACGGGGTTTTCGGTCTGGGGGAGATCAATACTATTGCCGACGCAGTACGATCAGTTTCGAGCGATCGGGGCGTTGTGCGAACTGAGGCAGATGAGCTTCGGTATCTGTGTGGAGAACAGCGACATATAGCAGATACGCTTCCGTATGCCTACCTCAAAATTGCCGATGGTTGCAACCGCCGTTGTTCCTACTGTGCAATTCCGTCAATCCGAGGGCGATATCGTAGTCGATCGCTGGAGTCGATTGTCACCGAAGCGGAATTCCTGGCTTCGCATGGTAAGAAGGAACTGATATTGGTGTCTCAGGAAGGCACTCTGTGGGGTGCTGATTTTGATAGCAAACAGTGTATCACCGACTTGCTGAAGGAGCTTGAAAGGATAGAAGGTATTGAATGGATCAGGCTGATGTATCTACATCCTGCTAAACTTAGTGAAGGCCTGATCGAGTACCTTGGAGCGGACAACAAGACGCTCAGCTACTTTGATCTGCCTCTTCAACATATCAATACCGAGATGCTACGGGCAATGAACCGGCCTATCGACCGGCACCGCATTGAAGAAATCCTACAGACGGTCCGCCGTATATCTCCCGGATCTACTATAAGAACCACGTTTATCGTCGGTTTCCCGGGTGAGACCGACGAGCAGTTCGAGGAACTGCTCGAATTCGTGCGCGAGTTCCGGTTTGATCGCCTGGGAGCTTTTACCTACTCTGCAGAGGAAGGCACCCCTGCCGCACAGCTTCCGGATCAGGTTGATGAGGAGGTGGCTGCAGAGAGAGTGGATCAGTTGATGCGCTGCCAGTTTGAGATTGTTCAGGAGAAGAATAACTCCTTGATCGGGGAAGTCGTTGACGTTATCATTGATAGTGTTACGCCCGACGAGGCAATCATTGGTCGGACTGCCGGAGATTGTCCGGAAATCGATCAGGAGGTGCATATCAACGGAGACGGACTACAAACGGGTGAGTTCTGTCGAGTTCGTATAGAGAGTGTTGATGGATATGACCTTGGTGGTATTCTGGTAACGGAGTAGACCGTGATACAATTCGAGAAACTTGGTATCTATCTTTCCAAGCCAATTGCCTTTCTGTTGGTTGTTGTTTATCTGGTCCAGTCCGGGTTGCTGGTATACCTGATTGCCGACAAGCTTGATCTTGAGAGACAGATCAGTTTCCAGCAATCGCGGATCAACGAGCTTGAAGAACGACTGCAAATATACAAGGCCATCGATGATTTCCAGATAGGCTTCACAAAAGACGAGGTCGGTGATCTGGCAAGTGTTATATACTCGGAGAGTAAGAAGTATCACTATGATCCGATGTTTACACTGGCGGTAATACTTACCGAATCATCTTTCCGGAAAGGGCAAACTTCACATCAGGGAGCGCGAGGCTTGATGCAGGTTATTCCGTATGTCGGGGAGGACGTGGCTATAAGGGCGGGAGTAGACTGGACAGGGACGGCGACACTCTTTGAACCCGAGGCAAACATCAAACTGGGGACACGGCACCTTTTTGAGCAGATTCTCAAGTTCGGTAATGTCAAAAGGGCGCTTGTGGCCTACAATATGGGTGAGACACGGCTTCGCAGTCTAATGCGAAAAAACCGGCCTCTCCCCAAGAACTATCTTAACAAGGTTACCGAGCGCTATAACATGCTCAAGGAGAAGTACCAGGTTTGACATCTTCGACGTACAGATTACTGACAATTATCGTCCTCGCTGCCATGAGCGCAGTATCGTTCTGGGGATGTGGCGGACCGCCTGATCTCGGCGTCATGCCGGCCCGGGATTTATTTGACAGGGGCATGGACCAGTTCCAGAGAGAGAAATATCTTCAATCGATTGAAACATTTCAGACGCTGGTTTTCAACTACCCTGGTGAGTCGGTAGTGGATACTGCCCAGTTCTATCTGGCGTCCTCCTATTTTGGCGAGAAGAGCTATATCCTGGCTGCGGTTGAGTTCAACCGTCTGCTTGTGAATTATCCTTCGTCTCTCTTTGCCCCTCGCGCTCAGTTGATGAGGGCAGTTTGCTATTTTGAAGGCACCCCCAAACACTACGGTCTCGACCAATCCGATCTCCAGTTAGCGATCGTTCAGTTCGAGGACTTCATTATTGACTACCCGGAATCAGATGCCATAGATGATGCTCGCAAGTACTTGAGTATTGCCCAGAATAGGCTTGCTCGCAAGTGCTACGAAAGTGGTGTTGTATATGTGCGGCTTCGTGACTATAGAGGCTCCCGCACGTATTTTCAGAAAGTAATTGATGAATACACCGAGACCGAGTATGCCGCTAACGCGACGTTCTATATTGCAGACGGTTACTTCAAATCCGGGGATTGGGACGAGGCTCACGAGCGTTTTGAGAACTTCAAAATCGTGTTTCCCGATCACGAATGGATCGACCAGGCGACTGAGCGCTCATGTGAAGCTATGATCGAAGGTGGCAAGGAGGCTTTCGACGACGCGGACTACGAACTCGCCAGGACCAGATTTGATAGATTCAAGCTCATTTGTGGGGGAGATGCCGACAAACTTGAAGAAGTCGACGAGTATCTACAACAGATAGGTGAGGCTCCCGTCGTAGAGACTCCGCAAGAGAATGCCGGTTCCTGAGAATGGCGAAAGCTGGGGGATCCTGGGTGGGATGTTTGATCCCATTCACAATGGTCATCTGAATCTGGCTCGTAACATTCTGTCAGCCAAGAAACTCGACGGCGTTCTCTTTGTACTGTCTTTCAATCCGACTCATCGCAAGGAAGATATCGCAGTGTCTTTCGACGACCGTCTGGCAATGCTCGAACTGGCACTGAGAGATTATCCGAAATTCGCTATCAGCGACATTGAACGGACCATGGATCTACCCGGCTACACCCTGAACACGGTGAGGGAACTAACAAAAGCCTATCCGGATGTTTCGTTCCGCTTTCTTATTGGCTCCGATAACCTGGCCTCCTTCAAGACCTGGTACTGTTGGGAGCAGGTACTTGAGGAAATACCCCTGCTTGTCGGGGGACGACCCGGTACGGTTTTGCAGGACACTGAGAGTCTGTCACCTGGTCGTGTTGAACTTGTTGACATTGAGCTCGTGGACTTGTCATCGAGTATGGTGCGCAGGAAGATCCAGGCCGGGCTGACACAAGAGGAACTGAGTGAGTTTGTCCCTTCCCCGGTAGCGGCCTACATTGCTGAGAAAGGGCTGTATCGATGAGTCTGAAGGGAAAGAGGCTGTTTCTGATCGACGGCTCGGCCATTTTCTACCGCGCGTATTTCGCTTTCATACGCAGCCCGTTGATTAACTCAAAGGGCGAGAATACTTCGGCGTCATTTGGTTTTGCTAACTCCCTGCTCAAGATTCTGCGCGAAGAGGACCCCGACTACTTTGCAGTTGTATTCGACACCAAAAAACCCACGTTTCGTCATAAGATGTACGCCGAGTATAAATCAACACGCGCCAAGATGCCTGACGATCTCGTGGAACAACTGCCGCGTATACACCAGGTAGTCGAAGTGTTGAATATCGCTTCGTATGAACTTGAGGGCTACGAGGCGGACGATGTTGTTGGCACCATTGCGCGCAAAGCGGAAAGTGAAGGTTGCGAAGTCTGGTGTGTGACCGGCGACAAGGATTACTTCCAGCTCGTAAGCGACCGTGTGAAAATATACAATCCAGGGAAAGCTTCGGATTCACCCCAGAGATTCGGACGTAAGGAGGTTAAAGCCAAATTTGGTGTCTACCCTGAGTTGGTTGTAGACAAGTTGGCCCTGATGGGGGACTCTTCGGATAACGTGCCGGGCGTGCGGGGTGTGGGACCAAAAACGGCCGACAAGCTGCTGGAGCAGTTCGGATCACTTGAAGGTGTACTCAACAACCATGAGCAGATAAGCGCAAAAGGCATCAGGAAGAAAGTTGCTGATAATATCGATCTTGCCAGGCTCTCGCGAGAACTGGTCACGATTGATACTGCTGTACCGATTAAGTACGATCTGGACGAAATGAAACGGTGTCCCGTGAACTATGAAGCCGTCAAAAAGCTATTCCTGGAACTTGAGTTTACGTCACAGTTGAAACAGTTGATACCGGAATCTGATTCCCTTCCTGACCTCTCCGAAAGTACGATTTCAGGATCTTCTTATGCGACTATCACCTCTCTTAATGAATTGAAAGAACTGGTAGAGGCTCTTAGCAAGGCCAGGGAAATTGCTATCGACACCGAGACTACGTCGCTTGACCCGCTTGAGGCCGAACTGGTTGGGGTGTCTCTGACCGATCGGGCAAATGCCGGCTGGTATGTCCCGTTGGGCCACACGGTGGATTTGAATGCAAACCTACCGTTCGATAAAGCACTGACGCTCCTCAAGAAGCTGCTTCAGAACAAACGCGTGCAGAAGATTGGCCAGAATATCAAGTATGACATGAAAGTGCTGCACCGCTATGGCGTCGAGATCGATCCGGTATCGTTTGACACTATGCTTGCCTCGTATGTGCTGGATCCGTCGAGTCGTCAGCACTCACTTGATTTTCTGGCGATGAAGCATTTCGATCACAAAATGCAGCCCATCACAGACTTAATTGGTCGCGGCAAGAGCCAGAAGACATTCGACACCGTGCCGGTCGATGTTGCCACTGCTTACGCTGTCGAAGATGCCGACTACACCTACCGCCTGCGTGCTCTGCAGGCACCGCTTATCAAAGACAACGATCTTGAGAATCTGTATTACAACATTGAGTTACCGCTTATCCGTGTTCTTGCTGCGATGGAGGAGGCCGGGGTCCGGGTCGATCACAAGTTCCTCGCCAAGCTGTCAGGCGAGATGGATCGTAAACTCGACCGACTGATCAAGAATATCTACAAGATTGCCGGAGTGGAATTCAATATCAATTCCACCCAGCAGCTATCGCACATTCTGTTCGAGAA
>QNAF01000164.1 GCA_003641405.1 Candidatus Zixiibacteriota bacterium
CAACAACTTCATGCCCGCTACCGGGAAAGTCCTGCACTACTCAGAACCAGCGGGTCCGGGCATTCGTGTCGATTCCGGAATCATGGCCGGAATGGAAATCCCGATCGACTATGATCCTATCATGGCCAAACTGATTGTGCATGCTCCTGACCGCGAGACGGCCATCACCAAGATGATCAAGGCGCTGCACAGCTACAAGATACTCGGCGTGAAAACATCCATGAGGTTCATGGTGGACGCGCTGGCACATCCGGAGTTCGCCGCCGGGAACACATACACGAGTTTCATCGAAAATCACATGTCGGAGCGCGAAACCGGTCAGGACGAGTGCAAAGAGTTGGCCGTTGCGGTAGCTGCTGTGGCATCGATGACTCAGGCCAGAAAGACGTCACATGTCGGCGGGGCAGGGGAGGCCGCTGTTGCATCGCCGTGGGACAGTATCGGACAGTGGCAGATTGGAGACGCGATCAATGAGTAAGCACGAGTTTGTCATTGACGGTGAGCCTCTTGAGGCATCGGCTGAGAAAAACGGCGATCTCTTTGCTGTGAGTGTTGGTGAGCAGACGTTTGAAATACAACCGCTCAGTAATGGGCTGTTCTCGGTCAGCGTTAACGGTGAGAAGAAAACTGTCGCTGCTTTCGCCAACCGCGACACTACCTACGTAGACATTGACTCCGTTCTGCTCGAATTGCGAGAACCTTCCGAGGACGGTTTTGGGGGCGGTGCCGGTGATGCGGGTGGTGCCAAAGATAAGGTCTTTGCGCCGATGCCGGGCAAGATCGTCAAGATCATGGTCGAAGTCGGTGACACTGTGGAACCAAAACAGCAGGTGGTCATAGTCGAGGCTATGAAAATGGAGAACCCGGTGTTGGCGAAAGCAAAGGGCACAGTTAAGGCCGTTAACTTTGCCCCCGGCGACCAGGTCGATACCGACAGCCCGATTGTGGAGCTGGATGTGGAAGAGTAGCACGGTCCACCAGTTCTCAATTTTCGCAAATAGAAAAAGCCGGAGAGGTTATCCCCGGCTTCAAGCATTCTTACTCGTGTACTCGCTTAGAAGAACTTTAGTCCGATAGTTACCGGTACAAAAGTTGAGGCTTGATCATCGGTAGCAATACTCACGTACCGTACCTGGGCGAACAAACCGAATGCCGGTCCGCTGGCAAGCTCTAAACCAGCACCAACATTAAAGTACACCTTGGTCACGCTGGCCTCGTTGAAGTCGTACAGACCTGCAGCCAGGTCTGACAAACCCTCTATCTCAGTGGCCTTGATGTTGGCCATGCCAATACCGCCGAGAAAGTATGGTTTGATCGGAGCAGCCGGAAGGTTGGCTGAGAAACGACCATCAACTCCGTACATCCAGAGTTTGTTGGTGCCGCCGGATAGACTGGAGACGTCACCGAAGTCCATCTTGAAAGTGTGATACTCCAACTTGCCGACTACTTGGAAGTTCGGAGCGATCTTGTAGCCAACTCCGGCCATACCGTGGAAACCGGTCTTGTACATTTGATTCCATGCATCCGATGTCGGCATTGAGACAGCACCGCCGGCATACAGGGTGAACGGTGTTGGCATCTGGGCTGAAGCACTCACCGAGAATGCGATCAGGATTATCAGCGCCATAAACAGTTTTTTCATATCTCCTCCTAAGTTAACAATCGTTATGGTTTGTATCGACTGAGAGTGTGTGGACTTTAGCGGTTTGTCACGACCAGGATGTCTGACCATACGCAGCGGTTTTGTGAACCGATTCACTTGATCTTCCACCCCCATTTGCGTATATAGACCCAAATAGAAATATTCAACACTATCTCTTTCGGAGGTGAGTTACATGGTAGATAGAAAAGAAGCTTACATAGTCTCAGCATGCCGCTCTGCTATCGGTGTGCTGCACAGCGGGTTAAGCTCGTTCACGGCCCCACAGTTGGGGACGCTGGCGATTGCCGAAGCGATCAAGCGCGCCGGGATCGACAAAGCTGATATCGAAGAAGTCATCATGGGACAGGTCGTGCAGGGTGGGTCCGGTCAGGCTCCAGCTCGCCAAGCGGCTATTGCGGCCGGCATCCCAGGTGAAGCGGCCGTAATGACAATCAACAAGGTGTGCGGTTCCGGGCTAAAGGCCGTTATGCTGGCTGCCCAGTCGATTCGTGCCGGCGACCAGGATGTGATCGTGGCTGGTGGTATGGAGTCGATGTCGCAGACCCCGTATGTCATTCGTGGTGCCAAGACCGGAACCAGGTTTGGTCATGGCAAGCTGGACGATATCATGATCTCGGACGGGCTCTGGGACAGTGTTAACAACTTCCACATGGGCAACGCCGCCGAGTACACCCAGAAGAAAACCGGCATAACGCGCGAAGAGCAGGACGAGTTTGCCTGCAACTCGCATAATAAGGCGTTAGCCGCAATGGAAGGTGGCAAGTTCAAAGCTGAGATATTCTCGGTGGAAATCAAACAGCGCAAAGGTGATCCCGTAATCTTCGAGAAAGACGAGGGCCCACGCCCGGGTATCTCAATCGAGAAACTGGCGAGACTTCGTCCGGCTTTCGTGAAAGACGGAACCGTAACTGCCGGTAATGCACCGGGCCTGAACGATGGCAGCTCTGCCTGCGTCGTGGTGTCGGAAGACTACATGAAGAGCAAGGGGCTCACCCCGCTGGCTCGCATAGTCGAGTACTCAGTCGGTGGCACGGAGCCGATCGACCTGTTTTTCGCTCCCATCGTTGCCGTGCGCAAGCTGATGAAGAAGATGAACGTCGATATCAACCACTGGGATCTCATCGAAGCCAACGAGGCCTTCTCGGTCCAGGCGCTGGCCGACGGCAAAGAACTCGGCTGGGATTGGGATCGTGTGAACGTCCACGGCGGAGCGGTGGCACTGGGGCACCCCATCGGCGCCTCCGGTGCGCGTGTCCTTACGACACTCATCTACGCGCTGAAGGATCGTAATCTGAAAACAGGACTGGCCACTCTGTGCCTCGGTGGCGGTAACGCCGTGGCCATGGCCATTGAAATTGTATAACAGGCAAGGAGCAAGTGACCAAGATGAAACTCGACGATATCAAGAAAGTAACCGTAATCGGCTGCGGAACGATGGGCAACGGTATCTCCCAGGTGTTCGCGCAGAAGGGTTTTGATGTCAACCTCATAGACATCGATCAGAAGTTCCTTGATCGTGCGATAGCGAATATCACCAAATCGTTCGACCGCTTGATCAAGAAAGAGAGGATCACTGAGGATGACAAGAAAGCAGCATTGGGACGTATCAATGCGACTACCGATCTCAAGGCCGCTGGTGATTCACAAGTCGTGATCGAGGCCGTGACCGAGAATCTGCAGGTCAAACTGGAGATTTTCGGCAAGCTGAAAGACATCTGTGCGAAGGACGCTATTTTGGCGTCCAATACTTCGTCACTGCCGATCACACAACTGGCATCGGCCTCGGGCAGGCCGGGCAGTTTCATCGGTATGCATTTCATGAACCCGGTGCCGATGATGAAGCTGATCGAGTTGATTCGCGGCATGGCAACGTCTGATGAGACATTTGCTGTTATCAAGGAGTTAGCGGAGAAACTTGGCAAGACGCCGGTCGAGGTCAACGACTTCCCTGGATTTATCGCCAACCGCATTCTTCTGCCGATGCTCAACGAAGCCATGTACGCTTATATGGAAGGTGTGGGGACATGTGAGGCCATTGACAATGTTATGAAGCTGGGTATGGGACACCCGATGGGTCCGTTCGTGCTGGCTGACTTCATTGGTCTTGACGTCTGTCTGGCCATTCTGGAAGTCATGCATGATGGGCTGGGTGATCCCAAGTATCGCCCGTGTCCACTGCTGAAGAAAATGGTGAATGCCGGGTACCTCGGTCGCAAGACAGGACGAGGATTCTACGTCTACGAAAAGTAAGGAGTGCCAAATGGATTTCCACCTGTCCGAAGATGATCTGGAACTGAAGCAAATGGCGCGAGAACTCGCAGAGAAACGGATCTATCCGCGCGCTATGGAAATGGATGAAAAGGGCGAGACACCGCAGGACCTGATCAAAGAGTGCGCCGAGTTGGGGTATTTCGGTTTCACGGTGCCGGAGGAGTATGACGGCCTGGGGATGAGCGCCACCACTTTCATGGGTGTGCTCGAAGAGATCTGCTCGGCCTGCGCCGGGTTTGGTATCATGCTCTCCGTGCATAACTCTCTTACTTGTGAGATTATCAAGCAGTTCGGCTCTGACGAAACCAAGAAGAAGTACCTGCCGGTGATGGCTGCCGGGGAGAAAATCGGTGCCTACTGTATCACGGAACCGAACGCCGGAACGGATGTGGCAGCGATTGTTACCACTGCTGAGCTGAAGGGTGATTCTTATGTGCTTAATGGCACCAAGACATTCGTCACCAATGCCGTGCATGCCGGGGTGTTCATCATTTTTGCCAAGACTCATCCGGACGAAGGCAGAAAAGGCATCTCCTGTTTTGTTGTGGACAAAGACAGCGAAGGGCTGACTATTGGTAAGCCGGAACAGAAATGCGGTATCAAAGCGTCCGATACGCGAGAGATCAACCTTCAGGACGTGAAAGTTCCCAAAGAGAATCTGCTCGGCAACGAGCGCGACGGTTTCAAGATGTGCGTCTCGATATTAAACTCGGGCCGTATCGGCGTGTCGTTCCAGGCGATTGGCACAGCGCAAGCCGCCCTGAACGAAGCTATCAAGTACTCCAAGGAGCGTGTACAGTTCGGACAGCCGATAGCGAATTTCCAGGCTATTCAGTTCAAACTGGCTGATATGGCTACGAAGCTCGATGCCGCGCGTCTGTTGGCCTATCGCGCAGCGCAGCTAAAGGATGAAGGCAAACCGTGTCACCGGGAGACTTCAATGTCTAAGTTGTTTTGCTCACAGGCGGCCAACTACATCTGTAATGAGGCGGTGCAGATTCACGGTGGCTATGGTTATATCAAGGAGTATCCTGTTGAGCGATATTTCCGCGATGCCCGTGTGATGGAGCTGTATGAAGGCACCTCCGAGGCGCAGCGCATGGTTATCTCACGCGATTTACTGAGGGACTAACAGTTGCTTGAAAAGAAACACGAAGAATATCGCGAGAAAATCCGGGCGTTCTGTCTTGAGAAGATAGAACCACTCGCGGCAGAGCTTGATCGGGATCAGCGCTTTCCGGACGAGCATATGAAACCTCTTACAGAGATGGGGTTGCTTTCTGCTTTGATTCCGGAGAAATACGGTGGCATGCCGGTCGATACGGTCAGCTACGTGATCGGGGTCGAGGAAGCTTCGCGCGTCTGTGGTTCCACTGGCATTATGCTGGCGGCCCACAATTCGCTGGGTACGTTCCCTGTTCTGCATTTTGGTACTGAGGAGCAGAAGCAGAAGTACCTTCCGCGTGCGGCCCAGGGTGAGTTGATGGCGTTTGGTCTGTCGGAGCCCGACGCCGGTTCTGATGCCGGCGGCACACGCACGATGGCTATCAAGAAAGACGACTGCTGGGTCATGAACGGCAGCAAGAGTTGGATTACGTCAGCGACCAAGGCATTTGCTACGATTGCGACCGCTAAGACGTCAGATGACCCCAATGACAAAGCCATTACCTGTTTCCTCGTTGAGAAAGACTGGGAAGGCTATGCGGTTGGCAAGAAAGAGAACAAGCTGGGTCTTCGCGGATCGGATACGGCTTTCCTTCATTTCGATGATATGAGAGTGCCGTTCGAGAATCAATTGGGCGAAGTCGGCCAGGGGTTCAAGCTGGCACTGATGACACTTGATGGCGGTCGCATTTCGATTGGTGCCATGGCGCTCGGATTGGGGCAGGGCGCTTTGGATTGTGCCCTGAAGTATGCTACCGATCGGGTTCAGTTCGGCAAACCGATTTCGTACAACCAGGGTATCCAGCATCGTTTAGCTGACATGGCGACGGAACTCGAGGCAGCTCGTTTGCTAATCTACGAGACAGCCATGCTCAAGGATGCCAAACGTCCGTTTAGCCGCCAATCCGCCATGTGCAAGCTGTATGCGTCCGAGGCTGCGACGCGGGCGGCCACTTCGGCTATGACTATTCTCGGCTCCATTGGCTATTACAC
>QNAF01000165.1 GCA_003641405.1 Candidatus Zixiibacteriota bacterium
AACATGCTCAATACATGAAGCCAGTCATCATCATTCGTGAAACAGGTAATTGTATCCATGCCCAAACATAGAATAAACACAATATAAATACAAGTCTTAAGTTAGCGCCTATGGGGTTCCGCCCTACGGGGCTAAAGGGTTCAGGCCTACGGGGTTATGCTGCCAGACGCAGGCACGCCTGGACTTCTCAGAATCCATTGGACAGGAAGGGGTGCAAGCCTTATCTTCGGCTCCATATTTGGAAAGACACTGATAGCAGGTGGCACTGCTTTCTTTGTAAACGAGCCAAGGAGAAAGAATGAAATACATCCCCGAACCTTTCAGAATCAAGACAGTCGAGCCTATCAAGATGACCACACCGGCTGATCGGCGGAAGGCTATCGAAGAGGCCGGCTACAACACGTTTCTTCTCAAGAGTGACGATGTCTATATCGACCTTCTAACCGACAGTGGCACCAGCGCTATGAGCGACGCCCAGTGGGCGGCGCTGCAAATGGGCGACGAGGCCTACGCCGGCAGCAAGAATTTCTACGACCTGGAAAAAACAATCCAGGATATCTACGGCTACAAGCACATTGTGCCCACTCATCAGGGTCGGGCTGCTGAGCACATTTTGTCGCAGTATCTCATCAAGAAAGGCGACCATGTGCCGGGCAATATGTATTTTACGACCACGCGACTTCACCAGGAATTGGCCGGCGGGAAGTTCGTGGATGTCATCGTAGGCGAGGCTCACGACACAACCAGTACGCACCCCTTCAAGGGGAATGTTGACATGGCCAAAATGCAGAGGCTGGTTGATGAAGTCGGTGCTGACAAGATTCCGTATGTCAGCTACGAGACATGCGTCAATATGGCCGGTGGTCAGCCGATCTCAATTGCCAACATTCGTGAACTCCGTAAATTCTGCGACAAGCACGATATCAA
Source organism: Candidatus Zixiibacteriota bacterium (assembly GCA_003641405.1). Taxonomy (GTDB): domain Bacteria; phylum Zixibacteria; class MSB-5A5; order GN15; family FEB-12; genus B22-G1. Next base: position 928 of record QNAF01000165.1, read on the forward strand.
GATCATGCTGGACAATACGCGTACTGTCGAAAACGCATATTTCATCCAGACGAGGGAAGACGGCTACGCCAATAAATCCATTAAGGAAATCGTCAAAGAGATTTGTTCTTATACCGACGGCTGTACCTGTTCATCCAAGAAGGACTGCCTGGTAAATATCGGCGGGTTCCTGGCCATGAACGACGAGGATTTCTTTATCGAGGCCAAAGCGCAGGTAGTAATATACGAAGGTCTTCACACATACGGAGGTATGAGTGGACGCGACATGGCGGCGCTGGCGCAGGGTATTCGCGAGAGCGTGGACGACGATTATATCAAGTACCGGGTCGAACAAACCAACTACCTGGGCGAGCGTTTGACCGAAGCGGGTGTGCCGCACGTTATTCCTCATGGTGGGCATGCCATATTCCTTGATGCTAAACGGTTCCTGCCACATATCGATCAGGATCAGTTCCCGGCACAGGTGCTGGCGGCTGAGATTTATACTGAGACCGGAGTGAGGGCGATGGAACGTGGTAACGTGTCAGCGGGCCGCGACCCTGAGACTGGCAAGAACCGGCACCCGGCGCTTGAGTTGGTACGGCTCACGATTCCGAGGCGAGTGTACACGCAGAGCCATATGGACTACACCGCGGAAGGAATCGCCCGGCTATACGAAAAGCGGGACCAGATAAAAGGCCTGAAGTTTATATTCGAACCGAAGCAATTACGGTTTTTCCAGGCACGGTTCAAACCTCTCGAACCGGTGGCAGTCCCGACGAGCTAAGGTGATTGTGGCGCAGTTTGTCCCATGATGTTGTGGTCCTTCGCTATCGGGCTTGTTGAAAAACTCTGTGTCCGGCAGATGTCTACATCTGCTGGATGACACGGCACATGTGGACATGTGCCGCGCACAAACAGAAGTCCGACCTGACACCCCATCGTCTGTCATGCTGAGCTTGTCGAAGCATGGTGCGTTGGTCGGTCGCTTCACCCTTCGACAGGCTCAGGGTGACAGATGTATAGATTAAGATGCCTGAATCACCAGGCAGAGACGCCTGGCAGCACTGTGGAATAAAGCTCTGGTGGATTGTGGATGTGTGACTTTTTTCTTTGAGCGTCCACATGTACGCATTGGTTGATGTATAATGACATACCGGCCGTCCAATCGCTTCTGGACTGTGACGGTTCTCACCATATTGATTGGATTGGTGGGATTGCGTTTTGTTCACCTGGGTGCCGACCCTCCGGCTAATCTGATGCCTTTCGGTCAGGGACTTCTGACGGATCCCTATTGCTACACCCACTTTGCACGTAATGCTGTGCTTTTCGGTGACTGGGACCTGTTCGGTGAAAGGTATCCTGTCTTCAAACACTCCCTTGTCTCGGGTGCCGCATACGTGATTTTCTCGATTGTCGGTGTTTCGCGCTGGACAGCGAACCTGACCGGACTCCTTCTCAATCTTATCGGCACCGGCTTGTTTCTGTTGGCTGTCTATGACCGCAAGCGGCTCGCCACAACGGCATTCACCGCGCTGCTGCTGCTGTGCAGTGCCCTGTTCTTTTTCTACAGCAGGTATCCTCTCCTTGAGAATGGTATGATCTGTCTGATCGGGGGGTGTTGCTGGTTAGTACTGAAAAGAGGACATTCGCTTTGGGCGCTCTTTCTCACGGGCGGAGCCGTGGCGTTAACGGCCCTGACCGGCAAGCTGCTTGGTGGACTCCTCCTAATCCCGATACTTGTCTATCTTGCGTATACTCGACGTAACAAAACGGCTCTGCCTGTTGTTGCTGTTATGGGTGGAGCCATCACGCTGGCCGGTCTGTATGTCCTTTTCGTCCAGCATGGATCGGCAGGACCACTGACTGACTATCTTCAGGAGATATCAGATACCCATGCCAGGTCGTCCGGGCTGATAACGCCGCTTTCGGCGGTTCGTGCAGTCCTTAGCTATGCGGCTATCCCTGGCTTTAAACTCTTCGGTTCTTCTCTACTGGTGTTCGGATTGCTCGGATGGATATTCTGGGTGTTGACACCCCAGCGAGAAGAGTCGAAATCCGAGAGCGCCCTGACTGTTTTCAGCGGTACCTGGGTTCTGGTCGCCATTCTGGCAATTTCGTTGCAGGACTACCGTCCTGCCCGCTGGTCGATATTCCTAATTCCTCCGCTGGCTTTTCTCGGCGGGCAAATGTGCAGAAGATTGCTCGATGCCAGACCACAACTGTCAAACGGACGTCACCCTGCGCTTTGGCTGACAGTGTTCCTCGCTATTGCTCTACTCACAAGTGTGGTTGCCGTGATTCCGGTCGATGTCCTGAGCGGGGAAGCCGCCGCAAGAGAGCTGGCACCTGGCGCGGTAGCGATTGCGGCACTGCTTACTGTGTTATTGTATTTCGGTCTGCGCAAGCAAGCTCTTACACCTGGTCCTGTCATTCGATACACAAGTGTCATTGTGATCCTCGGAGTCACATTAACGCTGAACGCTTACCATGTGTACAACGGATTGTCAAAACCGTATTACCAGATGACACGACTGAACCGCGAGTTGGCTGAAATCACGGATAGCAAGGCTGTTGTCACCGGCAATTTTGCACCGGCTCTGACAATCGACAACGGATTGAGGGGAGTGCTTGAGTTTTTCGGGCCGACGTTTGACGAGTCAGTTTTCTTTGACCGTTACCCTGTCACTCATTTACTTGTGAACCAGAGCGCTGGTGATGTTGCGAATGATATTTGCTTTCTGGGGAGTCGCGCTGAGCGCTTTGGGACCGAGTGTGGCATTCGAGGTGCTTCCATTCAAATGTTCCGGTTGCGCGGTCCTCATTACGTTGAAACACATTTCGATTTCATGCTGGATGCTCTTTCCCGGAATTACTTCGTTGCTGCAATGAGCTACGCTAAGCGGTTGAAATCGTCCCTTCCAGACAACATCACAGTGCAAGTTACTTCCCTGACAGCGCTGTTTTACGCCGGCGAGTATGATGCTCTTGTGAGCGAGATCGACTGTCTGGCCAACGAGTACCCTTTTGAGTATCGCGTCCAGTGGGCCTGTGCGTTCTGGAGCGCCCAGCATTACCTTGCAACCGGCGATCAGTCATTATATCAACGCGCTGAGAAGTTCCTTTCATACGCAAATGCGTTACATCCCGAATGGGAGAGGTCTATCGAACGTGTCCTTGAAATGTGCGGGAGAAAGTGAGAACTCTCATACCGGCCATGACTTCTTCTGCAGGAAAACTCGGTAATCGTCCCATGTACCGCTTCCTGATGGTGCTCACTATCTGTTCCGCAGTGGGGCTTCAGGCTTGGCGCACGTTGTTTGACAATTTTTCCGTCAACGTTGTTGGACTGGATGGCTGGCATATTGGTGTGATTCAGTCGGTGCGGGAGATTCCCGGCTTTCTGGCTCTGCTGGTAGTTTTCATCATGCTCTTGATGAAGGAACATCGCATCTCATCATTGTCGATCCTGATACTGGGTTTGGGCGTTGGAATGACCGGTCTTTTCCCTTCGTATTTTGGTCTGATCGGTACGACCGTCGTAATGAGCTTGGGATTTCACTACTACGAGACGACCTTCCAGTCTCTCACACTACAGTACTTCGATGAGAAAACGTCTCCAATAGTCTTTGGCAAGCTTCGAAGTGTTGGGGCAGCCTCTAACATTGCGATTGGAACAATCATATTCCTGCTTGTGCCTTATCTGTCATACAAATGGCTTTATCTGCTTATTGGCGCCGTGCTATTGGTCGCCGGTGTGTGGAGTTTTACGCGGAACCCCACCAATTCGGACCTTGTCGTCCAACGCAAGCGAATGATTTTCCGCGGTCGCTATTGGCTTTTCTATTTTCTGACTTTCATGGCAGGTGCTCGAAGGCAGATATTTGTCGCTTTTGCTGTTTTTCTGTTGGTTAAGAAATTCGAGTTCAGCGTTCAGGAGATAACGGCTCTTTTTGTCGTCAATAATATCATTAATTACTTTCTCAGTCCGATGATCGGACGGGCCATTGTTCGATTCGGCGAGCGGAAAATTCTTTCGGCGGAGTACTTCTCACTGGTGTTCATCTTTGTGGCTTATGCCGTTGTTGAGTCAAAATACGTTGTGGTTTTTCTGTACATTGCCGATCACATCTTTTTCAATTTTGCGATAGCTATCCGCACTTTCTTTCAGAAGATAGGCGATCCCCGCGACGTTGCTCCTACTATGGCGGTCGGGTTCACCATCAACCATATAGGGGCGGTTGTGTTTCCGGTTGTGGGGGGATTGTTGTGGATGATTGACTACCGGATTCCGTTTGTAGTCGGTGCTGTCCTCAGCGTTATCTCGCTGGTGGCTGTCCAACTCATCAGTGGGCAGGTGAAGTTAGCCCGTGAGCAAGTATCTCAGCCGGATCCAATCGGCAGCAAGACTTAGCAGGTTGTTGAAAAACACGGGACGGATGATAAAATGGCGACTCCCCCGTGCGCGGCAGATGTCCTCGTCTGCCGATAGCTTGGCACGAGGCGGCGCACGAGGACGTACTCCGCCCACTATCTATCAGTTTTTCAACAACCTGGTAGACATCTGAGATCTGTGCTTGATTCCGAGGAAGTAAACTACCTTCCAATCAACACAATTGTTGAGCGTGGTCCGACGGGATAGAATGACTGGGGACCGACTATCGGCTCATCCCCCGGCTCGGCAATATCCCGTGGGGCACTTTGCATGGTGTCAATAACTCGATACCACTTTCTGCCATTGCTCAGAAGAGGGAGATTGAACCTCAGCGGATCCCAGTGAGCGTTGACTGCAATGTAGATATCCTCAAGTGACCCATCATGATCCTCTGAGAATTGCACAGCCAGACTTCGCGATTCATATGATCTGTCGGGGCAATCAGGTTCAGTGCCATGCCAGATTGCAGTGTCTTTGCCATTATCATGTTTGCTGAAAGAACTGAGCATCAGAATAGGGTGATCTTTGCGGAATTTTATCAGCAGTCTGAAATACCTGAGCAGGTCGGCATTCTTTTCCACGAGATTCCAGTCGATCCAACTCAGCTCATTGTCCTGGCAGTAGGCGTTGTTGTTGCCCATTTGTGTGCGGCCGATTTCATCACCGGCCAGAATCATTGGCACTCCTCGTGACAGAAGCAGGATCGCAGCGAAATCTCGCACCTGTCGGTTACGAAG
>QNAF01000166.1 GCA_003641405.1 Candidatus Zixiibacteriota bacterium
GAATTCCTCAAAAGCGCGTTTGCGTTCTTCAAACGTCGTTAGCTTCTCCATCTGATCGGTTTCTCCCGGTTCACAGATGATGGAGAGTTGCTCAACTGTAGATTCCCAGTCATTCCTGATGAGTCCCGACAAGGTCCAGAGTACTTCAAAGGGGTACTTCTGCTGAGAAAGCTTCTTCATGCGCCTTCCCAAAAGCCGGATTTCTAATTCATACTCCCCGGGTGAGAACTCATCAAGGGATATCTCCCGCAACTGCCTCTCAGTTTCCGATCCAAACACAACACTCAATGTATCCCGGTAAACAAGATCATTCGACCGATGCCTGACAAGAGTCTCAACTGTGACTTTCTCATCGGAGCCCGATCCTTTGTAGATCTCGAAGTAGTAAACAAGGCGCCCACCTTCATCGCCACCAAAAGTGTGTGTCACCGACGGAACAACAGCCATTTCACCCTTATCAAACACACTGGCCTTTTCGTTTCTCTTGCTAAAAGCCTGGACGAACTCCACCGGCGACATAACCGCACGGTCGTCGCGGAAATCGGGAAGTTTGATCTTCAGTTCACGACGCGTCACCTTCTGGTCATTCTTATCCCGAAGTGAAAACTCGATGTTGTACTTGCCAACAGGCAGATTCCGATTGATCTGGCTGGTCCGAAAATCCGACACGGACCTTGTCCTCTCAGCCGCTGCAACGACAATCCTTCTGTCACTCGAGAGCGTTTCCACGCGATCCCCGTCTTTATCATCAATGGCCACTACCAGTTCGTACTCGGCATAGTATTCATCGGCATGCTTGACAAAAGTCAGGCCCTCGTTGAAGACTTTGTAGTAGAGTTCCAACCTGACTGTGTTGGAATCTTCAGTGCGAAAATAGGCATAGTCTACGAATAACTTCCGGTCCGCCGGATCCAGAAAATCACCTGGAGAGGCAAACTGTGCCCAACCAGTTGAGGTTAATCCAACAGCGATTGCAGAGAGAATCAGAATCGCTCTAGCAGATTGTTGAAAAAGCACTCGACAACGCTCTAATGCTAACGCGCTCGTCATCCCCGCGAAAGGGCCTGTTGAAAAAGCCCTCTCCCTGAGTTGAGTCAGGTCCTTCAAATCTGCGATAGCAGGTTTGTGAGACCTGACTCTGTTATGTGACATAATGTTACGTGTCGGGTCACAATTCCGCTTTGCGGAATCAGGACCCGACACAACGCTGCTACGGGGTTTATCAACAAGCCCGAAAGCGGGGATCCAGTAACTTGATGATCCAAGTGGGTTCCTGCTTTCGCAGGAATGACGGATCAGACAAGGTAGTCGCGATCTCATCATGCGTTCTGTGTTTTTCAACAGTCTGTTAGGTATGCTAATAAGTGATAGCATCATTTGACTCACGAAATCTAACTGCCTTCTTTACAATAAGTTCCAATCTAACGACCGGATATTCTGATGGCAAGTATCAATAGATGGGAGAGTATCGACCGTCGATTATCAGTTGACTACTACTCGTATCGAAGTGCTTCGATCGGATCCAGTCGGGCTGCCTTCACTGCAGGATAAACACCTGAAATCAGTCCCACTGAGACAGAGACTACAAATCCAATTACCACCCAGAACACTGGTATAGTGACGGGGAAACCGAATGAACTGTTTAATATAAGACCCGTGCCGACACCGAAAATCACACCGATAACACCCCCCAGCCCTGAGAGTGACGTCGCTTCCGTAAGAAATTGAAGAATGATATTGGAACGTTTTGCCCCAATCGCTTTACGGACGCCTATCTCACGTGTGCGCTCCGTCACGGAAACCAGCATGATATTCATGACGCCGATACCGCCGACCATCAGACCGACAGACGTGATTACTATCATGATAACGTAAATGACATTAGTTATCTTTTCTGACTCTTCTTTGAACTGCTCCTGGGTGGATAAATGGAAATTGTTGGGCTTGTCAATGGGAACTTTTCGGTAGACGCGTAAAGCCGAGATAATCTCTTCCTGCGCCTGGTCCATAAGTTCACGTGAAGCAGCTCTTGCCTCAAGGGTCAACAGCTTGTCCCATGGCAGCAACTTGGAATAGGTGCTCAACGGGATACTTATGAGTCGATTCCTACCTGCCTCACCGAAATTAGATTCAGCCTCTTCGTAAACACCGATGACTTCAAGCTCGGTGTTATTGAGACGGACCATCTTACCAACCGGATCTTCTTCCGGAAACAATGCCTCCTCGATACCTACCCCGATCACACAAACCTTAAGCCGGAACTGCAAGTCGGTTTCGTTGAAGAAGCGACCCGCTTTCATATCAATATCGCGGACTTTGAGTAGATCGGGCCAGGTGCCGTTGAACGTCGGATTGTTGAATTTGCGGTTCTTGTACTTGAGTATGTTGCCGCCCTGATATGTCCAGTGGTTCTGGGGCGCCACCCCATCGACACTGGGACAGTTTTCGAGAATAGCGTGTGCCTCTCCTTCGGTCAAATACGGTCGGTTGCGCTCTTCATCCGTAAGATCATCGTAATCGACTCCGGGACCGAATCGCTCCACCATGATAACGTTGGACCCCAACATGTTGATCTCTTCATCCGCCGCGAGTTCAAGACCGTTGATAACCGAGGCCATAGAGATGACTGCCGCCACTGCGACCATCACTCCCAGGATAGTCAGAAACGAGCGAAACTTGTTAGCCCTCACAGATTCCAGAGCCATTCCAATGGCATCCCGTATTTCTGTTGGAGTAAGCAGCATAGCCTTTCCTATTCGTAACTCAGAGCTTTGATCGGATCGAGGCGAGCCGCTTTCATGGCCGGATAGATCCCGAAAATAAGCCCGATGCCGGTGGAGACAATCAGCCCGGCAGAAATCGCAACGGCGGAGGGATTGATATCAAGGTCCACTTTCCCGGCCAGCGCCTGGGCGACAAGAAACCCGAGCGCAACACCGGCGACTCCACCGCTGAGGGTCAATATTACTGATTCGAAGAGAAACTGAAGCAGGATGTGTTTTTGCTTGGCTCCAAGTGACTTACGGATACCGATTTCGCGAGTACGCTCGGTCACCGACACCATCATAATATTCATTACAACGATGCCGCCAATCACAAGGGAGATTCCCGAAATGCCAACGAAGACCAGCCGGAACATCATAGTAAACTGGTTGAACCGTTCGAGAATCGACTCGGCCGTTTCCATATCGAAATCGTCCTTGTCTGCGTAGGGCACTTTTCGGGTCGTGCGGAGCAAGAGGCGCACTTCATCCATGGTCTCTTCCAGACGATCCACCGAGATCGCCTTAACGGTTAGAAAAACACCGCCTCGCCGGGGTAGCCCAAACTGTCTAACGGCAGTTGACAACGGAATGATTACGAAATCATCTTGAGACTCACCAAACATAGAGCCACGTTTCTTGGCAATACCTATTACCGTATACTTCCTTGAGCCTATCTTGATCACCTGACCGAGCGGGTCAACTCCCTCGAAGAAAGTCTCGCGGATCAGATCTCCAATGAAAACTACCTTCCGCCTGTACAGATCGTCCTCCGATGAATGGAATCGTCCCTGTGCAACCTGAATATCGACTATATCAATAAGATTGGACTTACCGGCCATAATGCCGACATCTCGAAGTCGCTGGCTGCCGTACTTGATATCCTCACCAGTGAACATACGCGGCGACACCTTGTCGCACAACTGGCACTCCCGATCGATCAAGTCAGCCTGCTCAAGAGTAATCGGCTTGCGTTTCATTTTCTCAAGGAATTCATCCTCGGAGAAGGCCATCATCATCTTGGATACCATGAAGGTCGATGGACCAAGCGCCTGGAGCTGCTTTTCGATTGTTCCCATCGCCCCTTCCAGGAAAGACATAATCGTCATTACGGAAGTGACACCAAAGAGAATACCAATAAACGTAAGACCGGAGCGCAACTTGTTTGCAAAGATGGCGGCGAAGGCGATATGAATCAGGGCTCCAAGAATTCTCACCGGCTACCTCTAATCAGTGTACCCGTTGCGCTGGCTCTCGGAGATCGACTCGTCACTGGCGATCTTTCCATCAAGGATCGACAACACGCGATGGGCATGTTTAGCCACCGACAGTTCGTGAGTCACAGTAATAATCGTGTTACCCGCTCGATGAAGGTCAACGAACAGTCTCATGATCTCTTCGGATGTCTTGCTGTCAAGATTTCCGGTCGGCTCGTCGGCCAGGATAATTGACGGGTTGTTGACCAGGGCTCGTGCCACGGCCACTCGTTGTCGCTGGCCACCGGACAACTCGCTTGGCTTGTGCATAATGCGGTCGGCGAGGTTCACTTTGGTCAGCGCAGCTTTTGCCATCTCGTCACGCGTGGATGCAGACGTACCGTTATAGATCAGGGGGAGCTCGACGTTGTGCAACGAAGTCGCTCGTGGAAGCAAATTGAACGTTTGAAATACAAACCCGATCTCGCGGTTGCGGATGGTGGCTAATTCATTATCGTTCATAATACTCACGCGCTTCTCATTGAGCCAGTATTCACCCTGTGTGGGAGAATCAAGACAACCGATAAGGTTCATGAGCGTTGACTTGCCGGAACCGGAAGGCCCCATGATAGCCACGTACTCTCCTTTTTCGATTGTGAGGGACACACTTCGAAGAGCATGCACTTTCTCGGACCCCATTGTATAGGTCTTCCACAAATTGTCAGTTTCGATGAGTGGCATGCCTATTCTTCCCCTTCCTCATCATCTTTGACAATCGCTTCAACCTCGTCACCATCTTTGATGGTTCTCAGAACCCTGTATGGCCCACAGACGACAGTGTCTCCGAACTCCACGCCTACCGTGATCTCAATATTCTTCTGGTCGGCGATACCGGTTTCAACTTCCACGAACCGGGCAACCCCATCCTTAAGAATAAAAATACCCTTGAGATCCTCCCGTTCCTCATCGTCTTTCTTCTCTAGCTCATCATCTGTGCTGTCACTCTCCGCCGCCTGGACTTCCGATACGGCCGACAAACCAGACGTCTCTGTCTCGCGCGCCGCGATAAGCGAATCCATATCATAAGAACGCATGACGATGGCACTGAACGGCAAGGACAGGACGTTCTCTCTTACCGCAGTCGTCATGTCCACGGTGGCCGACATACCCGGCCTCAGCATCAGATCTACGTCCTCGAACATGACCTTGACCTTGAAGTTTGTTGACTGATCCTGTCCCCCGTAGTTTGCCATTATGGCAGTATTACCAATCTCTACCACTTCGCCAACGAATGATGTATCGGGAAAAGCATCGACTTTTATATCAGACACCTGGCCAAGCATGATCTTGTTGATCTCCGTCTCGTCGACCTCAACCTCAACCTCGAACACAGACATATCAGAAATCGTCATCAGTGTCCTGCCCTGGGTAAAGGCGGTCTGCGCCGCTGCGATCTCTCCGACTTCAACGTCGAGGAATGTCACGACCCCTGTCATGGGAGATACGATCTTAGCTTTCTCGAAATAATCGAGCTGTTTCTCGTAAGCTGCCTGCATCTGGTTGGTGCTTGCTTCCATCGCTGTATGACTACTCTGAGAACTTAGATAGGCGTACCGAACGTTCTTGAACATAGTCTCGGAGGTCAGTTGTTGTTCGTATAACTTCTCCTGGCGCCTGAATTCCTCCTCGGCCTGCTCAAGACTTGTTCTGGCTCCTTCGAGCCGCGCCTTTATCTCGTCCAGCCGATATTTGGCCTGGCTGACATCCGAGGCTATCTGAACAGTGTCCAGAACCACCAGCAGATCGCCTGCATTAACGGGTTGCCCCTCTTTCACCGCCAGGGTAATGATCTCGCCGTTGATCTCGGAGGTAATGTCTACCTTGCTTCGTGGCTGTATCCTTCCCGATGCAGAGACTTCCTCGGTGATGTCATCCTGTAGGATTTCAGCAGTGTTGACGGAAATAGCTTTACTGGTATCCATCAACAGGTTTGTTACGATCAGCGCCGCAACAACAACAACTCCGAGTACAATGAGTATGACTTTTTTGTTCTTCATATTCCCCGACCTTTGGCAGAAGCTTACCTTTTGCCC
>QNAF01000167.1 GCA_003641405.1 Candidatus Zixiibacteriota bacterium
ATTATACTGAATGCACCTGATATCGATGAGAACTGGGCAGGCACATACGCTGTCGGGTTTATCTATGACGCGATAGCCAAGACGTTTGAGTTTGTTGGTGGCAACCAGCGTGGTAGTGGTCACTTTACGAAGCGTAAGTGGAATAAACTGTATGTACGCCTGCTGGACTCGGCCTTACCTGAAGTCAACGGCGTGTTGCCACCTGACAGGACACCTGAAACACTGATGGGCATACCGGAAATAATTCGCCCGGGGTTGCAGGACGTTATCATCCGCTCAACAGGCTGGGGTGATGGTAGCGTAATAATCAAACAGTCAATGCCCTACCCGACCCACGTTGTGGCGCTGGGTGGTGAGTTTGCTTTGAATAACTCTTAGGAGAATGTAATGGGATATGTAGCAGCAGCAATGGCAGTAATCGGCGGCGTATCAAGCATACTTGGCGCAAGGTCCGCAAAAGAAGATGCCCGTCTTGCAGCCAATGAAGAGGCACGGCTTGAGGGCATTGTCACCGATTCCAAGGTCACTGGCTTGCAGGCAGAGCAGCGGCAGTTGCGTGGTGAGACTATCTCACGCGCTGCAGGTTCTGGTGTAAATACGCAGGTTGGTTCACCGCTACAGTTGCTTGCTGAACAGGCCAGAGAGTTTGGTCGTGAGATTCGCACAGTCAAGCAGGCAGGTGCAACACGCGCAGCACAGGCACAGACACGCGGTGCGATGGTAGGCAATCAGGCCATGTATCAGGGCTTCGGTCAGGCAGCATCAAGCATGAGTAATGCATTCTCACTGTTTGCACAGGCTAAAGGCCCGTGAGACTGCCTCGCAGGACATCGGCGCAGTCGCAGCAGGGCATAACGCAGGAGTTACAGTCTGTACGTGCGGGTGCAATAACGCCTGCCGAGCGAGCGCGTGAGACTACTGCTAAGTACGGTGCTATCAGTGATGTCGCTGATGCCGTTGGCAGTGCATTTGAGACTGTTGCAGATGTACGCAGAGAGGCGCAGGAAAGCAAGGATGAGGTCACATACCAAATAGGTGAAAGCAATCTCAAGGCTGCACGCAAGCGGTTAGAGAATGATCCTAACCTGAAGAAACCTGTGCAGGATGATGGCACGTCTACTGCTGACTATTACCAGCAACGTGCTGATTCAATCCTGAAAGATTACCGGGATCACGCAAACAACATAGTTGGCGAGAAAGCCAGAGAGCGTGCAGGGCAGTTGATAAGAAATAATGAGGTTGTCATCCGTGCTGACATGGAAGGCGACATGGGTGTCATTGAAACACGCATCGCTGGTGATGAGCTTTACACTGGATTTGTGAATGCGCTGGACGGTGATGACATTGAAGGTGCAAGGAAACTGATTGCAGTTGGTGCGGAAAGGTTATTGCTTGATCCTGAGACAGCACAGAAGTGGACTGCGACTGTAGACAAGCAAGAGAGCAAGACTGCCGCAAATGACCTGATAGCCAATGTGGATGAAGGTTATTCAATTAGTGAGGAAGAAGGCAACCGTAGGCTGTCTGAACTGATCAAAGACACAAGCATTGATGCTGATGTGAAAAACATGGCAGTTGATGGTAGTGAAGAAAAGAAAGTGGAGTGGAGTAAAGCAAGGGATACAGAAACCAAAGCCGAAGAGGTTACGTCAATCATCGCGTTCGGTAATGACAAATTACAGGCAGGTGCTGGCTACATGAATTATGAGCAGGCTGATGCTGCTTTCGAGGCAGGTCGATACGGTAAAGGCGTTGGTGCTGCAAACCGTAGAAACCAGTTATTTGCTGCTATCACGTCATCTATCGGCAAGATGGAAACAGAATTAAATATTCGTGAGACATATGAAAACGGTCAATTTATGCAGGATGATAAAAAGCACCGTGAAGCACTATCAGGATATGAGCAGGAAGTCACCTCAGAGATGAAAGGCGAAGAAAGAATAACCACCATTGGTGACATATCAAGGACTCTCGGCACGGTATCGTCACACACAAGCGACACGCTTAACCTATCCAGCAAATCTGTTGATGCACTGGGTCAGAATCTCAAACTTTACCGTGAGTTGACCAGTGATGAGTCTGTGTTACCGGCACTGCATATTACAGGTGAAGCCGCTGCTGCGCTTGAGGACGCGAGTTTGCTGATGGATGCTGGTGTGCCTGCACAGGTTGCCGCTGAGACTGCTTACAAGAATAAGAACATATCACCGCTGGAGAAAGACGAACGGGCGGAGACATGGCGAAATACCGCAGTCAACACAGCTAACAATTCGTATGGCGAGTTACTTGATTCTGACTACTATGAAGAGCCAGGCTTTGGTGATGTCGATGACCCACCACCAGCGATGGCGGTTGAGTATGGCGCGATATACAAAGCGGTTTACATGCAGACCGGAAATGAGCAGACGGCAAAGAACATTGCCGACCGTGCGATAAAGTCAAACTGGGTTATGACCAACTTCAATTCACCTGATCCTGATGAGTACACCATTGAAAAAACTGGATTGCCGGGTGATGTGCATAGAATCAGGGCTGGAATCATTAAAGATATAGAGGTTGACAAGTATAGCGTGCAGCAGCCTGATGGCAGTTACAAAACCACCAGCATTGATGCAGACAAGATAGCCTTTGTTCCGACAGATGATGGGCGCTGGGGCATTGAGCATGGAGGCAAGCCACTGATTCGCGTTACTGATGACGGGATTGAGGTTGCATCATTCACACTGGATGAATCGCGCCTTGAAGAATACAAAGAAAAGACGGCTGAACGTGAGGCAAATGAGCAGCGCATACAGAATATCAATCACGAAACTGAGCGTCTTGAGGAGCTGACAGCCAGCAATCCATACAGAACGGTAATGCCGGGACTGACCACATCAAGAAAGCGCCGCGTCAAATCACTTGGAAAAGAAAAGGCACGACTTGAAAAAGACCTGCCGACCGTGAGGTTTTAATGCCAATCGAGTGGGAAAAACCTACTGTAGAACAATCCATGCAACTGGGTTATGAGGCGTTTGAGCCTGAGATAGAGGAACAGGAGCCGTCATCACTGGATATTGCTGCATCAACATTACGCATTGAAAACCCCGTTTCATCGTGGATCGAAAGCCTGAACTATCAATCAGAGCAGGAGGATGTTGCTGGTTACGATCCATATCAAGACTTGCCAGATGAGTACATGCCGTACTCTGAGAGTTTTCTTGATGTCAGATCACCAGACCAAAGCCTAATGAAGCAAGCACAGATTGACTCACAGATAAAAGACCGTGAGGTGATGGCGCGTGGTGGTGCTGAAACAGTTGGCTGGACACTGGTTGCAGGGATGGGTGATCCGATTAATTTACCGCTAATGCTTATTCCTGGTGGTGCCGCTGTAAAGGCAGGTGTTGGTGCAGGCAAAGTGGCTGCTGTGACAGCCGCAGGCGGTGTAGCAGAGGCTGGAATCAGTGAAGGTATCCTGCACGCAACACAACCTACCAGAACATGGCAGGAGAGCATGTACGCTGTTGGCGGGACTGCCTTGCTTGGTGGTGCATTGGGTGGATTGGCAGGCGCGGGTACAAAACGCACGCTAAAAGCACTTGAGGATGCCGACAAAGAGATCAAGGATATTCTTGATAACGGTGGGCCGATTGATATGGATCAGGTCGGCACGGCAGGCGCACAGAGGGTCAAGGGCACGCTGGAAGAAGAAGGCACAAGCCTGATAGGGCCTGCAATCTCACCGCTTACGCGGTTGTTGAAATCCACGTCCACGTCAGCACGCAATACCGTAAATCGTATGCTGCGGCATAACTTCACACTCGGAAAAAATAAGTCTGTTGATGCAGACGGCAATACGCAATACAAAGAAACGTCCATACCTGTTGAGGTTGAAACGACAAGGACACAGCAAAGCCTTGCAGGGAAGTATCTACGCACGGTTAATGCAAACCACAAACTTATGAAAGCAACTGGCGTTAAGATGAAAAAACCCCAGTTTATGAAAGAGGTTGGCAGGGCAATGCGGCGCGGTGACGCTCATGAGATACCTGAGATTGCAGCAACGGCAAAGCAGATACGCAAGGATGTTATTAACCCGGTAACAAAGATGTATCAGGAGTTGGGTGAACTGCCTGATGACCTGACAGCCAAGTATGCAAAGTCGTACCTGCCGCGTGTTTATGACACGAAAGCCATCGTTAAGAATATGGACAGGTGGCTGGAGATGTTGACTGTGCATTTTACTGGTAAAGAAACCTCAGCACTTGAGGCTAGGGCGTTAGCCACTGACATAACAGACAAGATACTTGCCTCACCAACTGGGCGCATGCCTGTTGACGTTGTTGGCACATCTGGTCACCTGAAAGAGAGGGTGTTGAATATACGCGATGAAGTATTGGATGAGGCAGGATTCCTGAACGATAACATAGATGATGTGATGCAGACGTATCTACGCAGCACCGTACCTGAAGCGCATTTAAAAAGAGAGTTTGGCGATCATGAGTTAGTTGGTGAGATCCAGTCTATCAAGGATGAATACGAAATCCTGATTGATTCCGCAAAAAACAATAAAGAACGCAAGAAGTTACGTGATGCGATGGGCAATGATATTCGTGATATATCTGCCATGCGTGACATCATGCTGGGTCGGTACATCCCACCATCAGACATAGGCAAGGGGCTTGCAAACATGAGCCGTATTGCACGTTCACTGAGCTTCATGGCTAACCTTGGCATGATGACCATCTCAGCCATCCCTGACATCGCCAGACCAATCATGCAGCACGGCGCAGGCGCATGGGCGAAGGCATTACCGAGGTCTATGCTGTACTGGGGTAAGCAGACAAAGATAGCGCGGAAGTCGCTGGAGGAAATGGGTATCGGTGTTGATAGCCTGCTTAATAGCCGGGCATATGCAATTGCTGATATTGATGATATCAATAGCGCACTCAAACCATTAACGAGTAGATTTGCCAAGCATTCAGGCATGAACCTGTGGAACTCAACCATGAAAAAGGTTGCAGCGTTCACCGCTCAGAACAGGTTTATCAATGATTCCCGCAACTATTCCAAACGCTCCGGGTTACGCAAGGAAAGACTAGCAAAGGCTGGGATTAATGAGCGCATGGCAAAGTCCATTGCAGAGCAATCTGACAAGCACGGCGAGAAGTTGGGTAGTTCATGGCACGCGAATACAAACGACTGGACAGACAGGGAAGCCGCAAACCTGTTTGAGCGCGTACTGTTAAAGGATGTTGATAACACAATCATAACTCCAGGTATTGGTGATAAGCCTTTATTGATGTCAACTGAGGCAGGTAAGACAATATTACAGTTCAAGACGTTCTTTCTTGCCGCGCATAATCAGGCATTGATACCGTTGGCACAACAGTTGGCGCGTGGAGACATGGCGGCAATGCAGGGAATCATTGTAGGCATCTCACTAGGCATGATGGGCGAATGGATACGGCTAAATCTAACAAGCGACGAGAGAGCAGCAGAACTTGAAGGCTATTCCATGCAGGACTGGGCGCGTGCTGGTCTTGACAGGTCTGGTATTGCTACCGTGCCGATGGAACTTATAAACATGACTGACAGGGTGCTTGACGGTCAAATATCGCAACAGATGGGATTGATGCAGGGATCACGGTATTTTTACCGAAACATTCTTGGATCGTTGCTTGGGCCAGCAGCCGGATATGCGGAGAACTCAGTAAAACTTACACAAAACCTAATCAACAGTGATGGTGTCTCAGAAAGGGATATCCATTCTATTCGTCGCCTGCTGCCGTATCAGAATATGTTTTATCTGCGCAGGCTCATAACTGAGCTTGAAGAAAGCGTTGTTAAGTCAACTGGAGTCACGCCACGCAAACGTAGGCGGGGCAAAACATCAGGAACGTATATACAATAGGTGAACCATGACAACAAACACTCAAACACCCTACGCAGACCTTGAAGCCAATGGCACACAGACGGACTTCCCGTTCACCTTCTCCATAGTCGAGAACATCGACCTGCTGGTGCTGGTTGATGGTGTGCTGATGATTGAATACTCATCCTA